>CAZCAD010000074.1:0-9934 GCA_964496525.1 uncultured Flavobacteriales bacterium
GGTCGATATAAGATTGCACTTGCTTGAAATGATCTGGCGATTTTTGACCTGTTTTGAAATCGACGACCAGTACTTCATTCGTCTTAAAAATAACCTTATCCGGAATGTGAGTTTTCCCTTCTGAATCGACAATTCTTAGCTCATTTTTGACATCCGACGCTTCAAAATACGCAGCAAATTCTACATTCTTAAACAGCTTTTCGATATCTCCGGAAAGGGTCATAACTTCTTCTTCTGAGATTGTTCCTTTCAACAGTTCTTTTTCCAAAATTAGAACCAAATCGTCTTGACTGTTTAGCTGAGACAAAACCAAATGGACCTTATTTCCATATTCCTTCTTCGCATCCAAACTTCCGATCTCAGATCCATAGGATCGTTTAAAGCTAAGAACAGGTTTATGCATTTCGCCTTCAGAAAAATGGGCGAAAAATTCGCTAAACGAATCGGTCTTTCGATTTTTGTTTTGTTCAATCTCGCCATAAATAAAAAGTCCGTCATTGTCTTTGAATAAAGAGCTGTCGATTAAAAATGGCAGAAGCCATTTCGATGAAATATTGGTTCGCTTCAACTTCGCTTTTCCGCAGATGTAGAGCGCATTTATTGCACGGGTGAACGCCACATACAAAAGGTTCATATTATCCAACTCTTCCTTACCTCTCTCCGAATGAAACAGGGCGGATAGAGCCGTATGTTCCAATTGACTCGTAATTTTAAGAAAATAGGCGGGCATCAGATCTTCTTCAGTTGATTTCACCCAAACGACTTCTTTGCTGCTTGTCAGATTCCATTCCACGAAGGGACAAATGACAACGGGATACTCCATTCCTTTTGCTTTATGAATTGTCAGGATTTGGATGGCTTGGGTGTTTTCCGGAATCTTAATTGAAACCGTCTTTCCTTTGTCTTCAAACCACTCCAGAAAATCGCGTATGCTGGAATTATTTTTCTTTTCATACAAATGCACCTGGTCCAAAAAAGACTGTAGATACACATCAGAGAAAGCTTCAAGACCAAAGGTCTCCGAAATTCCTTCTACAAATTCGTAGAGGTTGTGAAAATCACCTCGCTTAGGCAAATCGATATCAAGTTCAGCGAACACTGCTCGGATATTTTTTTCTGAAATCAGCTCCTTCTTCGAAATAATAAAACTGTCCGGTTCCCCCTGCAAAATCAAACGAGCATAATGTTCCAGTGATTTAATTTTGAAATTTTCATTGTACAAATCATTGAGACCGTGAAGTAAATTAATCATCAACTTTACGACCAGGCTATTTCCTATAAAAAGACTTTCTGCAGAGATTACCTTATAACCAAGTTTAGTCAGTTCTTCTGCAATGAGTGCACCTTTTTTCTTTCTGTAGCAAAGAACAGCAATGTCAGAAAGCTCGTATCCTTTTTCAACAGCCTCGTCAATTGACTGATGTATAAATTCAATTTGATCTTCCTGAACCAGTTCCGCCTGTAGTAGTACTTTAACTTGGGCCTTCCCTGATTTTTTAACAGTCTGCCTGCTGTTATCGTAAATCGCACTATGGGTTGAAAGCTGACTTTTCAAAGATGAGAAAAGGGCATTGTTAAACTCGACTATATTCGAATTTGAACGCCAATTGTTACCCAGTGTATGTTTTTTTCCCAGCGCAGCAAATGTAGATTCGGCATCTTTCAAGGATTCTATGTTCTCCGGATTGTAGATTTTTTCGGGTAGCCGGATAAACTGCTCGACCTCTCCGTTTCGCCATCTGTAGATGGCTTGCTTCGCATCACCGACGATTAAGTTAGAGTTTCCCGATGCGAGTGAATTGTGAAGAAGGGGGACAAGATTTGTCCATTGAAGTTGAGAGGTGTCTTGAAATTCATCCAAAAGAAAATGCTCGTATCTAACTCCCAGACGCTCATAAATAAAAGGAACGGGTTCTCGGCTGATTATCTCCGCAATCTTTTTATAGAAATCGCTGATTAAAAGTTTGTTGTTTTCTTCTTTCACGGTATCGATCAATTGCAGGTAATATTTGAGCAATGACAAGTTATTCAGGTTTTTAAGAATTTCCTTATTGAGAACATAATCAGAATAATCGCGCTCAAAAATATTCTCTAAATCATCGTATATCACTTTCAACCGGGGACCTAAACCTTGAGCCGTTTCATAATTTTGACTATCAGGATGTCCCCATTTATGATCTGCCACGTAGCCCACTAACCTTATGCCTGCAGGCTCTATCTTCTCTTTAGTGGCCTTCTTTTTAAAGTAAGATAAAATCGAACCGCTCTTTCCTTTGAAATCATTAGTCGCCAATCCTTCCGACTCGATTAGATTGACTCCACCGGCCGATATGCTTTGAATCGAACGCTCGAAAATTGTGATCTCTTTTATCAGCCGGTTCTGAACTTTGATAAAATCATCCGCGCTCAAATCTTTCAAAAGAGCGATGGAGTCTATTGCATTTTCCTTGAAGAGTTGATCGCTAAAATCATAGAGCTGCTTTGTAAAATCCCAGGACTTATCGTCATTCATTTGCGTACTGACATACTGCAACATTAATTTGGTTAGGTCCTGATCGCGACCAATTTTGTCAAACAATAAATCCTTAACCTCTTTTCGTAATGAATCAAGATCCAGCTCGACATCAAAATCAAAAGAGAGATCGAGATCTCTGGCAAATGTTCGGATAACCTTGTGCGTGAACTTGTCAAGAGTAAGGACAGAAAAATGACCGTATCCATGAAGAATGTTATTTAATATTTTTAAAGAACGACCGTGCAGCATTGCTTTTTCAATACCGAATTCGTGAGAAATTTCTTCGGTGTACTTTTTTTGTTTTTCAGTTTGATTGCTTTCCTCCTTGCTCAGATCTACGAGTGCCTGAAGAATTCGCTCTTTCATTTCATTCGCAGCCTTATTGGTAAAAGTCATTGCTAATATTCGGCGGAATTTATATTCGTTATCGGATGATAAAACAATCCGCAAATACTCTTTGACCAGTGTATAGGTTTTCCCACTTCCGGCAGAGGCATTGTAAATATTGAGTAACTTTTGTTCTGACATTTGAATAGAGCTATAAACTTAGTAGGTTTTTTATCAAGAAAAAATTAATCGTTTGTCTAAACCGCATTGTTTGAGAATTTGTAAATTCAGACAGATGAAAAAATTTATACTCCTTCATTTTTTATTCATTAGCGGATTTGGGATGGCGCAAGTTTATCCTCAGATTGGTGCTCGGGCAAATGGACTTGGATCAACCGGACTTTGTTTTAACGATATCTGGTCGGTGTATAATAATCCGGGGGCTTTCGGTTCGATTGAAAAGCATGGAGTGGGTATTTCTTATGAAAACCGCTTTTTGTTAAAGGAACTTTCCAGTCAGTCTTTGGCTTTCGGCTATCATTTGAAAAAGGGCGGAAATTTTGGGATACACTTTCAACAATATGGGTTTTCACTTTATCGGGAGATGATAGGAGGACTTACCTACGGTCTAAAACTATTTGACAATTTTTCGGCCGGGGTTCAGCTTAATTATCATCGGATCGCCTTGGGTGAGAATTATGGTTCTCTGAACAACTTATCTGCGGGATTGGGCTTGTATTACAGGCTAAATAAAGCGGTCGATCTTGGCATGAGAGTCACGAATATTTCCAGAAGTCGATTGGCTGATTTTCAGGATGAACGATTACCGACAGTCTTTGGCCTGGGTATGATGTACACCTTCAGTGAAAGGGTACTTTGGACTGTAGAGGCAGAAAAAACCGTCATACATCCCGTGAACTTTAAAAGTGGATTAGAAATCAAACCGCATGAAGTATTGGCACTGCGAATCGGAATTAATTCATATCCGTTTCAATCTTCTTTCGGTCTTGGGTTAAAGTTTAAAAAGTTTCAATTTGACATGGCGACGATATGGCATTCTAATTTAGGAATTAGTCCTTCGGTTGGCTTGAAAGTGAACTTTTGATGAAATCACTTCTCATCATATTATTTTGTGTCTGCTATGCATCTTCCTTTGCACAAACGGATGAGGAACGTCAGAAAATCATTGAAAGGAGAATAGAGTTTATTGGAGAAAACCTGGAGGATTCAGACATTGATTTGACAACTTATTTTGATGAATTATACTTTTTCATGGACAATCCGATCAATTTGAATAAGACGCATTTTGAGGAATTGGCAAGATTACATTTGTTGACCGACGTTCAGATGCAGGGCATCTTAAATTATCGTTTGAATTATGGAGATTTCATAACGATTTATGAATTAGGCGCAATTGCAGAGTTGGACCCGCAGTTAATTGATATGATTTTGCCCTTTGTTGAAATCGGTGAAGTTGAAAAGGATGATTTCAAGTGGAAAAATGTCTTCAAATACGGCAAGCATGAAATTATCAGTCGTTATCAGAGAGTTCTTCAAGAGAAAAAGGGATATGAAGATCAGTCTGACAGTGCCTTTGTGGCTAATCCAAATGGCCAGTATTTGGGGAGTCCGCATAAATTTTATTTGCGATACAGAAATCAATACAAAGACAGAATTAGTTGGGGAGTTACCATGGAGAAAGATGAAGGAGAGGAATTTTTTACTGGGAGCCAAAAGTTAGGATTTGATTATTATTCAGGCCACTTATTTCTAAAAAAATTTTGGAAGTTTAACAAAATTGCATTAGGCGATTACCAGGTGAATTTTGGTCAAGGTCTGACGATGTGGAGTGGTTTTGCAATGGGAAAATCGGCTAACGTTATGAGTGCCAAGCGATATGCTTACGGCCTACGCCCTTACACTGCGGTTAACGAATCTCGATTTATGCGTGGCGCTGGAATTAGCATTGGAGGTGACCATTTTGAAGCAACGGTTTTCGGATCCTATAAGAGGATAGATGCCAATATCAACGCCGTTGACACCACACAACTGGACAATATCGACAATAGTTTTAGCTCATTTCAGATTTCCGGTTTTCATAGAAGACAAAACGAGATCGATGATAAGGACGCGCTTAAAGAAGGAATACTTGGTGCTGAAATCGCTTACAAAGGAGACAAAATGAGAATTGGTTTGAGTTCGGTTTATACACAATTTGATCAACCGCTCAGTCCTAATCCTGCTGCGTACAGGGAGTATAAATTTGCTGAAAGTAAACTACTTACATCTGGACTTAATTACCGCTACTTTTTTCGTAAAGTCTCGATCTTTGGAGAAACCGCGATTAGCGATAATTATAAATTGGCAACGATTAACGGATTATCCTGGCATGTGGATCCAAGACTAGATCTAATGATGGTCTATAGAAATTATGATAGGGGATTTCAGTCACTTTACTCGACCGGCTTCGGAGAATCATCCGATAATACCGGAGAAATGGGTGTTTATTTTGGAGTGCAGGCCAGGATAACGAAACGAATCAATATCAGTGCTTACTACGACCAATTCAATTACACCTATTTGAAATATCTAACCGATGATTACAGCGAGGGGCGAGAGATTTTCGTGCAAATGGACATGAAAATATCCAGACGCTCAAAAGCACACATTCGATTCCGTAATAAAATTACTCAGAGAAATTCTCGTGATGATGTTACAGGAATAAAACCGCAGGTGGATTTAAAGAAAACGAATATACGGGTTCATTATGAGCAGCAACTAAATTCACAGCTAACCCTCAAGTCCAGAATTGAATGGGTCAATTATCTGTATGATCAGGATAAAAGTAACGGATTGTTGATGTTTCAGGATATAGTTTACCGATTCGAAAAAATTCCTATGAAGGTGTATGGAAGATATGCGCTCTTTGATTCCGATAGCTATGATGCTCGCGTTTATGCTTACGAAAACGACCTTCTTTATGTTTTCAGCATTCCGTCCTATTTTCATCGTGGAATGAGGGCTTACCTGCTGTTTAAGCTGGATTTGGGCCGGAAAGTGGACTTCTGGTTTAAATGGGGCGTTTGGTCTTATCAAAACAGAGATGTCATATCTTCCGGTCTTGAAGAAATTGACGGAAGCCGAAAATCTGACATCAAATTTCAGTTGAAGATTAGACTGTAATGCTTTTGAAAACGGATGAATTAAACCCGAAAACATGAGATTCTAAGATTCGCAATTTTAAAAGAGTTGAAGAGTTAAAGCGGTCGAAAGAGTTAAAAAGGTTAAAATATAACTTTAACTCACTGTCCTAATATTGGGGGAAATTATAAAACTTAGCTGTCAGGGCAGATCCTCAGCTAAAAAAATACTTTCAGCGAAAAGTTCTTGAAGGTAAAAACAAAATGTCGATACTTAACGCAGTAGGATGCAAGCTAATTTACAGGGTCTTTTCCGTAGTGAAGAGGCAAAGCAATTACGTAATTCTTCAAAATTAATTTGGATTTGTCTTAGAATACCTTTAGATTCAATCCTTAGTTTTATTGGAAGTTTAATATAGAATTTCAAATAATTTATCGAATTCTATTCTTTCAGGAGAATTCAAGATCAAGGCAAGCGAAATTTCGAGTGCAGGGAATTTACATCCGTAAATGACTTGTGCAAGGAATGAGATTAACGCTGAGATTGGATTATCTCTGAAAGAATTTAACTGTTCATAGAGATCAGGAATTCCTCATTCGACAAAGTCCCTTCCATTCTCTCTTTAATAAATTCCATCGCCTCGACAGGATTCATATCCGCAAGATATTTTCTCAAAATCCAAATCCTTTGAAGCGCATCTTTCGATAGCAACAAGTCCTCACGACGAGTCCCGGAAGTTAAAATATCAATAGCTGGATAAATTCTTCTGTTCGAAATTTTACGATCTAACTGAAGCTCCATATTACCGGTTCCTTTAAATTCCTCAAAGATTACCTCATCCATTTTTGATCCTGTCTCGGTCAATGCCGTAGCCAGAATAGTTAATGAACCACCATTTTCAATTTTTCGAGCTGCTCCAAAGAATCGTTTCGGTTTATGAAGCGCATTTGCATCAACACCACCTGAAAGTACTTTACCTGAAGCGGGTTGAACTGTATTATATGCCCTGGCTAAACGTGTAATCGAGTCAAGAAGAATGACGACATCGTGTCCGCACTCAACCAGCCGCTTTGCTTTTTCAAGAACGATGTTGGCAAGCTTCACATGTTTTTCTGCCGGCTCGTCAAATGTCGAGGCGACAACCTCAGCATTTACAGATCGCGCCATATCCGTTACCTCCTCCGGTCTCTCATCAATAAGTAAAACGATCAAATATGCTTCAGGATGATTGGCTGCGATCGCATTGGCCACATCTTTTAGTAAAACTGTCTTACCGGTCTTTGGCTGCGCCACGATCATACCCCTCTGCCCTTTTCCTATCGGTGCAAATAAGTCCATGACTCTCGTGGACATGGCTTCATTTTCATGACCAGTAATCGTGAACTTTTCATTTGGGAATAAAGGCGTTAAATATTCGAAAGGAACCCGGTCTCTTACAAAACTTGGTTCCCGCCCATTTACACTTTCAACGGTTATTAGTGGGAAGTACTTCTCTCCTTCTTTCGGCGGTCGAATAGCTCCTTTTACCGTGTCTCCTTTCTTCAGTCCAAATCGCTTGATCTGACTTTGTGAAACGTACACATCATCGGGACCGGGTAAGTAGCTGTAATCGGAAGATCGTAAAAATCCGTATCCGTCCTGCATCATATCGAGGACGCCTTCACTGATGACTAATCCATCAAAGTTGTACCCATAAAAATCCTCTTGTGAGCGTTTGCCGCCATGTTTATTTTGATTGCCATGATTGTTCTGTTTCGATCTATTCTTATGGTCAGGATTATTGTCTTTTTGTCTATTCTGATGAGACTGCTTCTCTTCTTTTGGTTTTTCTTCTCTCTTTTCTTTTGCTTCAACAGACGCTACTTCTTTTGGTATTTCCTCAACTGCAACCTCTTCTTTAGCCGAGAACTCTTCCGCAACAGGAGCTTCCTCCTCAGTAGGCGGCTCTTCACTAACTTTCTCTTCGCTCTCTCCGACGTCCTCATCTGTAGGCTCCACTTTCATTCGCTTGCGCTGCTTTTTCCCTACCTTATTGGCAGACAGCCTTGGTTCCTCATTCGAACCCCGATCAATAAGGTCAATTAATTCTTGCTTCTTCAGGCCATCTGTCCCGTCTAAACCTAATTGTTGCGCTATGGCTAACAGTTCGTCAACCTTCTTAGAGCTTAACTCTTCATTTGTCATAATAAAAAAATGGTATTGATTTCAAATAATTAAATCGAATGAAATAAATCAGAAAAACTGGAACATGAACCGTCCCACAGAACTTCACTGCAATAATACGAATTTAATTCGAATTACGAATTGCAAGGAAAAATAATGTTGGTCTAACCTTTGACTCCTATAACGAGCCTAATCTATATATATTTGCAAAAAGACAACATTGTGACATTAATCAAATCAATATCCGGAATTCGTGGAACTATAGGGGGGAAACCAGGAGAAGCACTAACTCCGGTTGATGCCGTAAAATTCGCAGCCGCTTATGCCGCATGGATCAAGAATAGAAATGACAGTCAGCAGACTACCATTGTCATCGGTCGGGATGCGAGAATTTCAGGGAAGATGGTTTTGGATCTTGTCGTTTCAACTTTGCAGGGAATGGGCGTAAACGTGGTAGATCTTGATTTATCAACTACTCCAACGGTTGAGGTTGCGGTTCCTCTGGAAAATGCCCAGGGCGGAATAATTATTACTGCGAGTCACAATCCAAAAGAATGGAATGCTTTGAAGCTATTGAACGAAAAAGGAGAGTTCATTTCTGACCAGGATGGAAAAGAGGTTCTGGCACTTGCAGACAAAGAAGAATTTATTTTTGCTGATGTTGACAATTTGGGTAGCTATCGTAAAGATGAAGTTTATCTGGAGAAACATATTGAAACAATTCGAAATTTGGAGCTGGTCAATACTGAATTGATTCGGCGATCGCATTTTAAGATTGTGGTTGATGGTGTCAACTCAAGTGGTGGAATTTTTGTTCCGGCCCTACTCCATGCCTTGAATGTGCCTGATGTTATTGAATTGTACTGCGAACCCACCGGTGAATTTCCGCACAATCCGGAGCCACTTCCAGAGAATTTAACGGTCATCTCTGAGAAAATTAAGGAAACAGAAGCACATTTAGGGATCGTGGTTGATCCTGATGTCGATCGTTTGGCGTTTGTCTGTGAGGACGGAAGCATGTTTGGTGAAGAGTACACGCTTGTTGCAATTGCAGATTACGTTTTACAAAATACGCCGGGTAATACCGTATCCAACTTGTCATCCACTATTTCATTGCGCGAGGTGACGGAGAAATATGACGGATGCTCTTATTCCGCTGCGGCCGTTGGAGAGGTCAATGTGGTTGATAAAATGAAGGAGACCGATGCCGTGATCGGTGGTGAAGGAAATGGAGGAGTTATTTATCCTGAATTGCATTACGGTCGTGATGCCCTGGTCGGAATTGCCTTGTTCCTGACATTTTTAGCAGAACGACAAATGTCTGCCAGTGAATTACGAGCTCAGTATCCTGCGTACACTATTTCCAAAAACAAAATTCAGCTCGAAGAAGGAATGGATGTGGATGGAATTTTGACATCGATTGCCAGTGAGTATAGGGATGCAGGAAATGAAGTAGATACCATCGATGGTACCAAAATCTACTTTGGAAGTGAATGGGTTCACCTACGAAAGAGCAATACCGAACCGATTATACGCATTTATTCCGAAAGCGCTTCTGAGGAAAAGGCGAATGAGCTGGCAAATACGATTATGGACAAGATTCGGGCTTTGGTATAAAACCTATTCCTCCTCCGATAGCTCATCCTAAGGCCCCCCTCACATTAGTCATCCTCCGAGCCCCCTCGTACGTCATCCTGAACTTGTTTCAGGATCTGTTGGATCGGAGTTCTCAGCTAGATGTTTTTGATACCATTCATCAGCTAAATCCTCAAGATCAGGGTTTTGCTG
>CAZCAD010000075.1:0-9874 GCA_964496525.1 uncultured Flavobacteriales bacterium
ACCCGGCTCGACTTTGTATTTAAGAGATCGTACCCACAAAGGATCATTTTTAGGGATGGTTTTCGCCTGTGGACTGAAAACGGTGAAATAGAATTGATCTTTGACTTCTACACCATTTTTGTCATTGGCGGTTGCTTCATAAACATAGACTCCCGGTTCCCACTTAGAATAATTTGCAATTGCAATGCTATCTGTTTCGTTTGTGTTGAATGATTGTGCAAAGACTTCTTTTTCCTTCTCCCATTTGTACATATTGTTTTCATCCTTGAATTCTTCCAATGGAAACTGAGAACGGAATTCTTCTTCGGTCCATTTTTGCATATCGGGCTGACTCCATAGACGGGAATAGTAAGGACGGTCCGGGGTCTTTAGTTTGTGAATATTCAATTTTCCTTTAGCCTTAATTGGCTGTCCATTCAGATTATTTGTTTGAATTCGTAAATAGAAATCGTCCTCATTATTCATCTCAGCTGTTAAATTGTGACCAAGCTGCAGACTTTGATAACCTATGATGACTGATGTTGAGGTCGAATGTGTTTCACCGTTGATATCGGTGACGTCTGCATAAATTGTATAGGTAAAGATTGGCAAGTCTTCGGGATCACAACGTTTATCCGGAAGTGCAGTGAAGTCAATCTTAAACTCACCGTTTTCATCCGTGCTTGTCACTCCATGTGCGATTTCTTTGGGAGGATCAACCGGTCGCCAGTACCACCAATAGTATCCCCATCCATAAGAAGTGGATCTGGTGACACGATACTTTACATCGGCACCGTCAATTTTATTTCCGGCAAAGGCCTGGGCAACTCCGCTTGCTGTTATTTTATCATCAACCTTAAACTCGCCCTCAAGTGGATTCATTTCTACATTGAACTTCGGTCGCTTGTATTCCTCAACTCTGAAGTAGGTTGATCCATAAGAATCTTGTATTCGCATTTGACCTGTGAGTACACCAAAGGGGGCCGTAAAATTCCCTTCGTAAGAGCCGAACTTATTGGTTGTAAGTTCCTGTTCGCCCACTACCTGACCGTTAACATCATAAAACGAGACGGTTGTCTTATGATCTTTTACAAGGGTTCTTTTTTTACCTTGATAGCTGACCAGAATTCCTTTGAAATAAATTGTTTGACCGGGGCGATAGATTTTACGATCCGTAAAAAACTGACTTTGATAATGATCATACTGATAGTCATAATAGTAGTATGAATAAATACCTTGACTGGGCGCATAGGTCTGGCCGTTGTGTTGGACCTTTAAATGATAAGTTCGGTAATTCTGTGATTCTTTAAAATTGAATCGTCCGTTTTCATCTGTTCGGAAATTGCCGACGGTTTTCAACTCATCTCTTCGAATGCGGTAATTGTATTTTTCATAAGTCACCTGTACCTGCGCATTTGAAAGTGGATTACCGCTCGTTCGGTCAGAGACGAGAACATGATGATCGGATTTGTCTTTTCTCATTTGAAAAGTGATGTCGGACACCCAAAGAGGCATAAATGAAAAAGCAGTCTGGCCATCTTTAAACTCTGAATCTGAACTGAGTATCACATAATAAAATCCATTCTCTAATTTGGGAAGGGAGACTTCAGTGCCGTGTCTTTGATAATCTAGCGGGTCAGTGAGTGCAATCGATTGTTCATAGATCGGATCAATTTCTCGAAGCTCTTTGACGAATTTGTCCCATTTATAATTTTGACGATTAATTTTTTTGTAGTCGTATTTCGCCACTTTCATGTAGCAACTATCGACGTTTTTGTAGTTGATTAGGATTTTTGATTTCTTGTTAGTGGCAATTGCCTGCTCACCGTTCATACTTAATTCCTTGTAAAGAATTGTGGATTTAAGAGCGGCACATTGCTGGCTGCCAAATGCCCCGGGATACTTTTTTATCGTCTTTTCACAGATGTCTATTGCCACTTTTTTCTCCCAACGGCTCGTTGTATCACCCATAAAATTGTAAGAATCTCCTCTTTGTGAATGCACCTTAGCGATTTCATACCAGGCCTCAGAAACGTAGTCGGTGCTTTTGTAAGAATTTGTGAGACGCTGTAAAGCAGTATAGTAGAGATCTTCCTTCTCAGGATGGAAGGCGTTATCTTTCATGAACTTCAAACGTTCTAACTCTACACCAAAAAGAGCAACGATATTTCCATTTTCTTTATGCAATCGTGTTAGTGCCTGCAATAATTTAACCGCATAAAATTTGGTGTTCAATGAATCCAGAGTTTGTGGTTTCATCGATAAAAAGGTAGATGCCGAAGCGAAATAATGGGCCTCCTCAATAACAAATGTTTCGGCAGGACCGGGAACACTAAATGTGTTGGATTTAAAAAAGTCCAGGGCCCGGTGGCCGAGAAAATCAAAGACAGTTGGTCTTAGTTCGTTTGACTGATCTGTATAAGAAGCGATCTCCTCAAAATCATTGATTTTAAGTCCTTGAGAAACATTGGAGTTTTGTAGCGACTGTAAATAATGATAGCGAACTTTTTTCGCGATGCGCTTAAGGTCCCAAGTTCGAATATCTTTTAAGTCAACTTCGACGACATTTGTTCTGTCCCTGAATTTCCAGCTATTTGACGAATAATATCCCCAGTAAACTTCGGCCGTTAGCGAGTGTAAAATTTCCTTAGAGGGTGAGGGGGCTCTTTTAATCAGATCATCTAATCTGGCAATTCCCAATACGTAATCATCCTCTTCCAAATAGGCGTTGTATTTCAATTCGTACAGAACTGATTTAATGACTTGATTGTGATTTTCCTTTTGTGAGGCAAGTTCGAAAATGCTTCCTACTTCTGCCAGAGCCATTCGATAAAGCCCCTTTTTCTCTAAGGAATCTACTTTCGACCATTTTTTATCAAATATGGGATCATTATCATCCTGAGCAACTGTTCCGGAGCTCAACGAAAACACCAGGAGATTGACAAAAAGTACTGATAAGGTGATGATTAATAACCGTTTCATGTTTAGGGCTTGAAATGAAATACCCTTTACCTTTTGACTTGTTCTTTTCTTTTTTTTCATCGTTAAAAAAACTTAAAGTAGCTATGCTATTCGCAGTTTTTTTGCCTTAAAAAAAATAAAATTACTGCGTCAAACTTTTAAACTTTATTTCATTACAAGCCCTTAGTTTGAATGTTTCAACTAAAAGTACACATTAGCGCCTAAAGGGTTCAATGTTAATCTAAGAATACTGTTTCTCGACAATTGAATGTGTACTACTCGTCGAAATGTACTGGCTTGGCACAGTTTAATGACCTATTTTTGATTTCCGTGACTACAACTGAGAAAAATATTGATATCAATCAGTTTCCGACATCTATATCCGACCTTCAGGATCGATATTTTGAAGGAGAGAAATTATCAGAAGAGGAACGAATAGCATTAAGTAATTTTGATGCCTATAGAGTCGAGTATTTGCAGAATGCGAAGAATGAGTCAGACTTTGAAGAGCGCTATTTTGAGTTGCAGATAAAGGCTAACCTATCGTCCTACACGGAATTTTTGGCATTGAATTAATTCAGTGAGACAGAATTTTCGATCAGAAAATTCGTATTCGAACTGATCCCGCACGGAGTGCAACGGAGATGCGGGATCTCTTGGTCCAATTCCCCGACCTTCTAGGTCGGAAACAAATCCGTCACGCCCAAGCGTGACTCCTTTTGATACCTCGACGGCTTTGCCTCGGGGTTGTTCATTTCGCTGACCGAACGATAAAAAAATCCCCATTGGAAATTTTCCAATGGGGATTTTAATATTTATGTAGGAATGACTATTTAGCCACTACCATCATTTTTGTAATTTGAGTTTCACCAACTGTGAAAGTATAGAAGTAAACTCCTTCAGAGAAGTCGTTTGCATCCAGGTCAATTCTGTACTCACCGGCTGTCTGGGTTCCTTGGTTAAGGTCCATAATTACCTTTCCGCTAACGTCAGTAAACTGAACATTTACGTTTGAAGCTTCATTTAAGCTATACGTAATTGATGAGTTTGCATCGAATGGGTTTGGAATGTTTTGACCAACAGCCAGATTGATATTAACATCAGGATTGATCCCTGTAAAGTCTCTCATATCAGCCCTGATCAGAACAGCTTCAGGACTTGCAAGAGAGTAAAAACCATAAGCAGCAGAGTTTCCTTGGACAGATCCGTCGACAGTTGGTTGACACATACTGAAGCGCGGAACGGTTGGTCCACCCCAATGGCCGGCAGTTATCATGATAATATCTCCGGCGAAAACCGAGACGGGATCAACAAAAGTCAACTTGATAATACCGCCATTTTCACCGGCAGTGATTGTATGGTCAGGTGTAGTTTCCAAATAAAGCCAATCATCGGCACCCACATCATATACGTAAACATCAGCATAAATAAGTTGGTCTACATTATCGGCATCATTAGTTATAGCGATTTCAATCGCACCAATCAAACCATTAGCGAAAATGTCCATTACGTTACCAACCGACAAAAACAAATCTTCATTACCGATAAGATTGCCAATGGAGGCAGTAATAACCCCATCATCTCTACCGTACATATAATCGGTAACCTCGATCATATCCGTAGTAATGTCGCCGGTAGTGATGTCATCCGGATTGTCACCGTCAAATGTATAAGTGATGTTATAATTTCCAAGTCCGGAAGCAGGGGTAAATGCAGGGCCGCCGAATAAGGAGTCATTGTCACAGGTAAGAACTGTTAATGGCGTTGTGATGTCACTGTAAACAGAACCGCCCATATCGATATCCGTGGTCATTTTTACATTTGTGTGGTCGTTTCCACCATTGTTTGAACACAATCCGGAAAATTCAATAGTCGTGATTTGCTCATCCGGAATCATGTAATACTCAAGACCTTCAGCGAATGCAAGACCAACACCCGATCTGTGGAGTGTTTGATCATTTGTGATGTCGTAGTTAGGGCCGTCAACGATTCTTACATCATCAACATACCACCCATAATCGATGTAGTTCATTGTACCCCCGTTTAAATCACCATCCCAGAATAATCTCAGGTTGATAGTTGTAGCACCTCCAAGAGCACAATGAAGAGGAAAGCTTCTTGTCTCAGGCTTACCGTACTCAGAACCCCCTGTAGCAGTCAAAGGCGGAATATTAGCATTGCTGCCAACGCTAAGCCAAGTAGTTCCTCCATCAATAGAAACTTGAACTTCTTGTAATACGATGAAACGAGCACCATATTGCTCCCACTCAAGAGTAGCTGCAGTAGCTGTACTGAGGTCAATAGTTGTGCTATAAGTTAGTGTAAACGGACCGTCCTCGATTGGATCAGATGGCCCACCAGGAACTCCATTTCTAAATCTTGCGAAGCTACCGGTAGTTCCCATGTCTGCATCAAATCCAAACCAAGAATTCGTAGTAGCTCCAATTGACCATCCCCATTCGGTAAAATCCGGGGAGGGCCCCCCAGATATCCAGTTTGCCGGAGTTTCGAAATCATCGCTCCAGACAATTGCTCTATCCCCATCAATTACAACAGAGGGGTGAGTTTCAGTGTGTGGCGGAGTCAAAGCTAATTTCTTTGCTCCGGCCTGTTGCTCATTCGCAGTCACAACTTGTGCGTTTATAGCACTTGCTGCAAAAACGGATAAGACTAGTAAGTAAACCTTTTTCATTTTTTTTGATTTTAAAATTAAGTAGCGGTAAATATAAGCAAAAGCGACTAAAATTCCCAACAAATGCGCGGTTCATCTATTTAAATGTAGATTCTGTTGATTTTAGGATTTTTCTAATCAGCATCCAGGTAAACAGGAAATTTCGAGCGAATTTCGTCCAAAATTTCCGGACGAAGTTCCAGAATTTTCACAACATCTTCATTTTTTGTACAAACCATAATCGGATTGCCCCAGGGATCATAAGTAGCGGAGTCGCCGCTATATCGAATATCATTGCCATCAGAGCCAATACGGTTGATTCCAATACAGTAAGCCTGATTTTCAATTGCTCTTGCCTGTAGCAGGTTTGACCAGGCATAAGCTCGTTTTTCGGGCCAATTTGCAAGGTAAATGACACAATCATAATCTTGCCGCTCATTCAGATACTTGTTTCGAGAATAGACGGGAAAACGCAGATCATAGCAGACTTGTAGCAGAATTCGCCAACCTTTTAGTTCATGAATTACCCGCTCTGTGCCGACAGAAAAATGATTGTGTTCATTCGCCATTCGAAACAAATGACGTTTGTCATAGTGACTGATTACTCCGGTGGCATCAACAACCACAAACCGATTATAATATTTTTCATTTTCCTTAATTATCAAAGTAGCGGCTATTTGGCAACTGTATTGCCGTGCAGATTCGGCAAGCCATTTGACCGAGGGGCCGGTCATTTCTTCGGCCAGCGATTCTACCTTCATGGAAAATCCGGTATTAAACATCTCGGGCAACAAAATCAGATCAACAGTTGAAGAAGCAAAGTTCTCCTTAAAAAGATTCGAAAAGTGATCGAAATTGGCAGATTTATCTTCCCAATGCTGAATGCTCTGTATGATCCCAACCGTCAGATTTTGCATAATTCTTTAGCTGCTTTAATCAATGTTTCGTCTTCTTTCGCAAAGCAAAAACGAATGACCTTGTTATCTGAGGCATCTCCATAAAAAACAGAAATAGGAATACTTGCAACGCCAAATTCTTTGGTAATTCTACTCGCGAATTCACGATCGCCTTCATCTGAAATGGCTGAATAGTCGAAGAGACAAAAATAAGTACCCTCACAACGAAGCGAATTAAAACGCGATTGTTCCATCGCATTGATAAATGTATCACGTTTCTCTTTGTAAAATGCACTAACGGCTCTCCATGATTCTGTATTTTTCATGTATTGAGCAATTCCGTATTGCACGCTGGTGTTGACTGAAAACACATTAAACTGATGTACGGATCTCAACTCCCTGGTCAACTCCTCCGGGGCAACAACGTAGCCTACTTTCCATCCGGTAACATGAAATGTCTTACCAAAGCTATACGTCGCAAAACTTCTGCTTCGAATGAAATCGTTCTTCAGGATTGATTGATGCTCTCCTTCAAATTGAATATGTTCGTAAACCTCATCACTTAGGACAAGCAGTTTAGGAAACTCCATCAATATCTTTTCCAACTCCTCTAAATCCGATGCATCCCAAACAGATCCACAGGGGTTATGAGGATTATTTAGAATAAGCATGCGACTCTTTTCATTCAAATGGTTTTTGAGATCAAGCCAGTCTATTTTATAGTCCGGATGCTGCAATTTCAAATGAATTGGAATTCCCTTATTAAGTTTTACCGCCGGATCATAACAGTCATAAGCCGGATCAAAAAGGATGACTTCATCTCCTGTGTTTACAACGCCCGAAATGATACAGTAGATCGCCTGGGTTGCTCCCGCTGTAATAGTGATTTCAGTATCCGGATTTAGCTGAATGTCATGTTGTTCCGCCGCTTTTTTTGCAATCTCCTCCCTCAAATCCTGACGACCCGGCATAGGGGCATATTGAAGGTGCCCAAGATTCATTCCCTGACTTACATAATCAAGTAAACGTTGATCAACCTTGAAGTCAGGAAACCCCTGAGATAAATTAATCGCTCCATATTCGTGTGCAAGGCCCGACATAACAGCAAAAATGCTTGTTCCGACGGCAGGTAATTTAGGAGTTAGAAATGGTATGGTCTGCTTATCTGACATGAAGAGCCAAATTAATCAATTATTATTTAGAATAATTCTAAATAAGTTGTGATTTATGATAAAACCTAACTAAATTTACACTTAAGACCATGGTTTTTGACGTCCATAAAATACGCGAGCAATTTCCTATTTTAAGTACAAAAGTGGGTAAGTATCCTTTGATCTATTTTGACAGTGGAGCCACTTCTGAAAAACCTGCTGATGTGATTGATCGTATTTCGAAATACTATCAAGAAGAAAATGCCAATATTCATCGCGGAGTTCATCATTTAAGTCAGATTTCGACCGAAAACTATGAAAATGCACGGGAGATTATCCGTAAGCATATAAATGCTAAACATTCTCATGAAATCATTTTCACTTCAGGGACGACCGGTGGAATTAATTTGGTAGCTCAATCTTATGGCAAGTTATTAAAAGCCGGTGATGAAGTATTGATCACCGAGATGGAGCACCATTCAAATATTGTTCCGTGGCACATGTTGGCAACTGATATAGGGATCAAAATAAATTACATTCCATTATTATCCAGTGGTGAGTTGGATCTGGCCAAGTTACCGGAATTAATTACGGAGAATACTCGTTTATTGGCGATCGCTCATATCTCCAATTCATTAGGCACCATAAATCCGATTAAAGAAATTGTAGCCACGGCACATCAGCATAACGTTAAAGTATTGGTCGATGCAGCTCAGTCACTTCAGCACGGACATGTCGACGTACAAGATATTGACTGTGATTTCCTGGTTTTTTCAGGGCATAAGGTATATGGCCCAACCGGCGTCGGAATTCTTTATGGTAAGGAAGATTTGTTGAATAGCATGCCCCCGTATCAAGGCGGCGGAGATATGATTAAAACGGTGGAAATGTCCGGGACGACTTATAATGATCTCCCACATAAATTTGAGGCCGGTACTCCCAATATTGTTGGCGGAATTGGTTTGGGCACTGCCTTGGAGTGGCTGTCAGAACAGGATATGGATGGCTTGGTCGCCCATGAGAAATCATTGCTAGATTATGCAAGCGCAAGGGTTAAAGAAATTGATGGAACCAAAATTTACGGGGAGGCCGAAAATAAATGTTCAGTGCTTTCCTTTTTAGTTGAAGGGATTCATCCGTATGATATAGGAACGCTGTTGAATCAGCAAGGAATAGCTGTTAGAACGGGTCATCATTGCACACAACCGGTGATGGATTATTTTGGCATTAGCGGAACCATCCGCGCTTCATTTAGCTGTTATAACACAAAGGAAGAAATTGATCAGTTTATTGAGGCACTTAAAAAAGCTGTTGAAATACTCAGGGGATGACGATAGGCGAAAAAGAAGATAGCATGATTGATGATTTTTCGGTTTATGATGACTGGATGGATAAATACGAGCATATAATTGAGATTGGGAAAACGCTTCCTTTGATTGCAGAGGAAAATAAGGTTGAAGAAAACATTATCAAAGGCTGTCAATCTACGGTTTGGTTACATGCGGCTCTTACGGATGGAAGAGTTATTTTTACCGGAGATGCCGACGCGATAATTGCTAAGGGAATTGTTGGAATGCTTGTTGAGGTTTTATCGAATCAACCGCCAAGGGCGATTATGGAGGCCGAGCTAAAATTTATTAAGACCCTCGGTTTGCAAGAACATCTTTCACCAGGGCGATCAAATGGTCTTGTGGCAATGTATAAACAAATGAAAAGATATGCCCTGGCATTTAATATGAGAGAATGATAGTTTCTAAAGAGGGAAATATGGACAAAGACCAGATTAGAAAACTGGAAGACGCAATCATTGTTGCATTGAAGGAAATATTTGATCCTGAAATTCCCGTGGACATTTTTGAATTGGGCTTGATCTACGAAGTGAAGATTTCAAAAGACGGATTCATAGAAGTGGACATGACACTTACTTCACCCAATTGTCCGGTTGCCGAGAGTTTGCCGGTGGATGTAAAAAATAAGGTTGAAACTGTTGAAGGTGTAAGAGAAGCAAAAGTCAATATTGTATTTGATCCACCCTGGGATAAAGACATGATGAGTGAAGAGGCGCAGCTCGAACTCGGGTTTTTATAAATCGGGTAAAATCTTATCTTGGTACCTAAAATCCGCAAGCTACTTCGTTATGAAAAGCCGAAATGCCTGTTAATATTGGCGTAGCGCAGGTTTGAGACACGCAAGCATAGCATTTGTTATGATGAGTA
>CAZCAD010000076.1:0-9873 GCA_964496525.1 uncultured Flavobacteriales bacterium
GCAATTAGATCATTTAGATGAGTCCAATGTCCTATCCAGCCCAATAGGTAATTGCCCAGGGCCATAAGCGCAATGAATACCAACAACATTGCCCCTACATTTACAGCTAATTTTAAGCCATCCCATGTACCGTTTGCAATCGCTTCCAATACATTGGATCCCATCTTTTCTTTGCTGATCTCAATATTTTCATTGATTTCCTCTTCCTCAGGAATTAGAATCTTGGCAGCAACAATGGCCGCGGGTGCAGAAATTATTGAGGCAGTCAATAAATGTTTCGCAAAGAATGCTTGCTCTACCGGATCGTCCCCTCCTAAAAACATAACGTAAGCTGCCAAAACACCGCCGGCTATCGTCGCCATCCCTCCCGTCATTAAACACATTAGTTCAGACTTAGTCATTCCCATCAGGTAGGGTTTAACCAAAAGCGGTGATTCAGTTTGACCGAGGAAAACATTGCCAGCCGCAGCCAGGGACTCGGCTCCCGAGAGCTTCATGAATTTTTTCATGATCCATGCAAAAACGTAAACGATTTTTTGAATTAGCCCTAAATAATAGAACATGCTCATGAGTGCCGAGAAGAAAACTATTGTTGGTAATACCTTGATTGCAAAGGTTAACATCGGACTCATTATTATACCCGTATCAAAACTTGCAAACAAAAAATTAGTTCCCTCATCTGTGAATGAAATGAGTTTAACAAATGCATCACTCATCCATTGAAAAGCAGTGTCTACAAATGGCACTTTTAAAACCAAGACGGCAATGATGATTTGAAGAGCCGTTCCTTTGAGTACAAGTCCCCAATCAATTTTCTTACGGTTTCCTGAAAAAACAAAGGTTAAAAGCAAGAGGGACATGATCCCGATTATACCTCTGAAAACCGACATGAACGAGAGGCCTTGGCTTTCTTTATTTACTTTTAAATAAGCATATCGTTTCCTGTCCAACTTAAACGACAGCTTTTGATCAGTTAAAGTAAGTACTCTTGCAAATCTTGTGGATTCGGACGGCACTATTTCCCCCTCTTCGGTCGTTGAAACCAAATTCCCATCCTCATAATAATCTGCTACAGCCAGACCTTCCTCCGAATTCGTCACGACGACTGAGTCGATATTATGGGATTTAGGAACGACATAGGTTAAATTAAGGCTGTCAGAAGAATAAGTCCAACTTCCTTCTACTTTAACCACCTCCAATTGCCCATCAACTTTCTTTGTATGCCATCCTGTCTGAATGAATTTTGTGCCTAATTTGGTCTCTGTGATGAGTAGAACATCTACGATAGTGTCAGAATCGTTTTCGTCCAAAATCTCCTGCCATTTTCCAACAACAGGACTAGCCTTTTCTTCCTGTTTGCAAGAATGAAAAGTTCCGAGAAATGCAAGAAGTAATATAGTTATAGGATAGCGCAAATTGGGGTCCTAGTTTCGTTTTTGAATCTCGTCACGAATTTCAGAGGCTCTTTCATAGTCCTCTTTTGTTATTGCCTCCTCTAAAAGTTTTTCTAAATCTTCAATGCCTAAACTCGATAATTCATTTCCCTCCACGGCAGATGATGAAGCGCTCTGAACAACTTCTTCTTCCCCTTCATCGCCTTCGACATCCAACTCCTCGGTCATTTCGTCTTCGAGTTGAATTCCGGCCGAGCTCAAAATATGCTCATACGTATAAACGGGACATTCGCAGCGAATTCCAATTGCTATGGCATCCGATGTTCGAGCGTCAATCTCCAGTTCTTCTCCTCCTCTTTCGCAAATCAATTTTGAATAAAAAACGCCTTCAATCAGGTTATAAATGATTACCTCCTTAATAATTACATCAAAAGAGTCTGCGAATGTCTTAAAAAGATCATGGGTCAAAGGCCTGGATGGCTTCATCTTCTCCAGTTCGATTGCTATGGATTGAGCCTCGAACCCACCAATAATAATCGGCAGCCTTCTACTTCCGGTCTTCTCAGACAAAACCAGCGCATACGCTCCTGATTGAGTCTGACTGTATGAAAGTCCAATTATTTTAAGCTCGATTTTATCCATCTATACAAGATACGGAAACTCTAATTAAGTTCCCAGAAATGTATAATTAGTTTTGGGCCCTCAACTTCTCAATTTCTTCAGTCAATTTAGGCAGTACTTCAAAGGCGTCCCCCACGATTCCGTAGTCAGCGGCTTTAAAGAAAGGTGCTTCAGGATCGGTGTTGATAACGACAATAACTTTAGAGCCGTTAACGCCTGCCAAATGCTGAATAGCGCCTGAAATTCCGGCTGCGATGTAGAGATTTGGTCGAATTGCCAATCCGGTTTGACCAACGTGTTCGTGATGCGGTCTCCAGCCAATGTCTGCTACCGGTCTGGAACAGGCTATGGCTGCACCCAGAGCTTTGGCAAGATCTTCTACAATTCCCCAATTCTCAGGACCTTTTAGTCCCCGTCCTGCCGAAACGACTAATTCCGCCTCGGCGAGTAATACGTCGCCATCTTGTTTTTGCACTTCTTTTATCGTCACTGATGTCGAACCACAATCCGGACTAAACTCCTCTACTGTGGCCGTGCCACCAAGTGATTCGAGTCCAATTGAGTTTGGCGTTAGTGTAATCACCTTTTTCGCTGTTGCCACCTTTACATTTCCAAACGCCTTCCCCGAAAAAACATTCACAGGAATACTGCCGTCACCGCCGGGAAGATCAACTGCACCGGCAACGAGTCCTGCTTTCATCTTTGCCGAAACCCTCGGGGCAACTGCCCGACCGGTCAAGTCAAGAGAAAAAATAATCGTTTCAGCTCCGCAAGAATCGGCAGCGGCGGTCACCAATTTAGAAAGTTGGGATGCATCATTTGATGTAAGCGATCGATTGACGAATACTTTATCTGCACCACAATCTCCCAAAGCGATTAATTCATCATCCGAAACAGAACCGTTCGTTATAACCGTAGTTCCACCAATCTTACTTCCATAAAAAACGGCTTCCATTCCGTTCTTGGAAACACTCCCATTCAATGTATCTATATAAACTAATACTGACATTTCTTAATCTTTTTTTTAAATGACTTTCGCCTCCGTGTGAAGTAAACTGACTAACTCAGCTACATTGTCCGCCTCGACGTATTTACATTCGGTTTTTACTTCCGGCAACGTATAACTTTCGAAAATCACAAGCTCATCACATTCTACCGCCGGAATTACTTCCAAAGGTTTGGTTCTCGCAGCCATAATTCCACGCATATTGGGTATTCTTTGTTCAGCCATTCCTTTAGCTGCGCTCAAAACAAAGGGTGTACTAACCTCAACAATCTCAACTCCGCCTGCCATTTCTTTACTGGCAGTGGCAACATTTCCGTTCATTTCCAATTTTGTCGCCAAACTGATGAAAGGAAGATCCATGAGTTCTGCGATCATTCCACCAACCTGAGATCCGTTATAGTTAATGGTTTCTTTTCCGCACAAAATGATGTCAAATCCACCGGATTTAGCATAGTCGGCAATTTGAAAAGCCACGTGATAAGCATCGAGAGCTTCGCAATCGACACGAACGGCATCGTCGGCTCCGATGGCCAGTGCTTTCCGGATGACCGCATCGTCAACTGAAGTTCCAACTGTGATCGTCGTAACACTTCCTCCATGCTCTTCTTTTAACTCAATTGCTCTGACCAGAGTATACCACTCATCATAGGGATTGACGATATACTGAATGCCTGCTTCGTTGAATTTGGAGTTATTGTCCGTGAATTCAATTTTGCTGGTCGTATCAGGGGATTTACTAATACAGACTAATAGTTTCATGAATTATATATTTCTTTCTTAACAGACCCTTAAAAGCGCAATTATTGCCTGTTTTGAAATTCGCCCAAATTTACCAAAAAATTTAAGCGGAACTTTGAAATATCCGGTATTTTTTAGAGGAAGGGTTTCAGCCGTAATTCAGCCCGTTATCTGCAATCAGTTAGCGAGTATATCGACGATCTTTTTACTGTCAGGTGAAGTTATTGAGCGAAAACGCGCCATGAGTTTTCCATCCTCATCCAAAATGAACTTTTCAAAATTCCACTTGATTCCTCCTTCATGTTTCGCGCCTGTTTGTGTACATAACCAAGTGAACAATTCTATTCTGTCAGCGCCCTCGACCGATACCTTCTCAGACAATAAAAAAGTGACACCATAGTTCTTTTGACAGAAGGCCTGAATCTCATTATTTGATCCGGGTTCCTGACTCCCAAAGTTGTTGGCCGGAAAACCAATGATTACAAGGCTATCTCCATGCCTCTCATGCATCTCTTGCAACTCCATATACTGCGGTGTGAATCCGCATTCACTTGCCGTATTGACAATCATTATTTTCTTCCCTTTAAAATCTACGAAGGACTTTTCGGTTCCGTCGATCATAATAAAGGAAAAATCGTGTATTGAATTTTGTGCGTTTGTCATAAATGATGTCATTAAAGCGATTAATACTGTGTACTTTTTCATTCGTTTAAAATTACATATTCCCGTCATCCTCACCCGAATACTTTCGTTCACCATCGTATTCTTTCTTTTGATTGATTCGATACACAAACGATAAGGTAATTTGTCGTGATCGCCATTGAAATTCATTTTCAGAATAAAAATACTCCGTTTCAACGATGGACCTTCTTTTTCTTGTATTTAAAATGTCTCTTGCGTTCAGTGAAAGTGTCCCATTTCCTTTAAAACAGTCAAGGGAAATAGCTGCCCCCCAATCATATCGCGCTTTTCGGCTCCCTTGAGCGGTTGACTGAGGTGAACGATAATTGAAGGTTGTTTGAATGCTCAGCTTCCGTTTGATCTTTAATTTTGTCCTCAGTCTTCCCGTATAAGCATAGGTGTCATTACTATAATTCACTCCCAGATAATCCCCATCTGATATTTCACGATAAAAATTGAAATTGGCAGTCAAATCCCACCACTTAAAGAGATCGTATGATCCTGAAAATTCAATTCCAAAAGAATTCTTATCTCCTAAATTAACGGGTAGCCGTTGCGTAAAACCAAGAGAGTCAGTCAGAAGAATTCGCTGCATGATATCCGTTGAATATCGATAATAAAGAGATGCGAGAAGGGAACCTTTTTTCCAGTACTTTAAAAACCCAAGCTCCGATGAATGTGTGTATTCCGGATTCAGATTGGGATTACCCGAGAAATAGTTCCGTGAATCCGAAAAGGTAAAGAAGGGTGATAACCACCAATATCTCGGTCTGGATATTCGTCTCGAATAGCTGAGTTGAATAAAGCTCTCCTTACTGAACTCATAGGAAAAATGTGCTGAAGGAAATAATTGAAAGTATTCTCTTTTATTAATCTCAGAGGTCTCTACCAATTCTGTGGAGACGTCGGAAAATTCTCCCCTTAGTCCGAGCTGGCAGCTAAATTTCTTTCGCTTGCTGCCGGCCATTATATAGGCGGCGTAGATGTTCTCGGTATATATGAGATAGTTGTCTAAAAGCTCGTTAATCTCCCATCCGGTGCTCAAACTATCTTCCAGCACATAGTCATTATCCAATGTTCTTAGAGAAACTCGTGCACCCGTTTCAAATTTTCCCTCTTTCGCAAACGGATGAATATAATCTGTTTGAAACAGCCAGCTGTCTTCACTCTCATCGCTGGATGTTCTTTGGAAGATGTCAGGATCGGTACTTAGGCTACTTAGCTCAATCAAGTCGGAAGCCTCTCCTTCTTTCGAAAAATTCTTTTTTATGTCAAAAGTGAACAGTCGCTCAGCCTTAGGGAATAACTGTCGGAAATTTAGAGAGTACTCTTGTTTCCGCTTAAAATCTGTCTCAAATTCATCCCTTGTAACCGTTCGGGTCAATTCCTTAGTCGAATCAAAATCACTATAAACGATTTCAAAAGTATTGTCTCCGTCAGAGATTGAGTACACACCGGCCAAAGTCAAAGAAGTTCGCTTCGTCAGAAAGAAGTCAATGCCTGCATTTACGTTATGTGACAATCCGCCTCTCCGGTGAGCTGAGATCTGGTCATAGCTGTAAACAGTATCCGGGCCATTGTAGCTTTGGCTGATGCTCCCTCCTCCCGGTCGTTGTCGGTATCCAATACCATAACCTCCGAAAAGATTAAATTTTTCCTGCCTTAGATTCAGATTGATTCCGCCACCAAAATTTTCAGGATATCCGGCTCTTGCATTGATGGAACCATTGCAGCCTTTTTCCAACTGCTTTTTCAAGATGATATTGATGATTCCAACCTCACCCTCGGCATCATATCGAGCTGAAGGGTTCGTAATCACCTCAACACGTTCGATCATGTCGCCCTGTATTTGTCGAAGTGCATTATTGCTGCTCATTCCGACCAAAGTCGAAGGCTTTCCATCAATTAAAAGTCGAACATTGCCACTACCCCTTAGCGTGACATTTCCATCCGCATCAATTGAAACGGATGGAAGGTTGTCCAAAATATCGGCGGCGTTCTGTCCGACATTGGAAGGGTCCTGCTGAATATTGAAAACGCGTTTATCCAACTTCAATTCCATTGCGGGTTTATCGGCATTCACTTCAACCTCATTCAATGTTTTATCAGATGGCTTTATGGCGATTTCGCCCAAATCCAAATCTTCTACATCCACGTTCAGATTAGAAATGATGCGTCCGGTATAAGAAAGAAAATTTATCTTCAAATAATAGGTGCCGGCAGAGCAGCCGATCTCGAATCCTCCATAATCATCCGTCGACACGCCGTCCACCATTGACGAATCGGACTCTCTAAACAGAATAACTGTGGCGTAAGGTATAGGAGCACCATTTTGATCGACTATTTTTCCCCTAATTGTAATGTTCAAATCCCCGGATATACGTTTCCCTATAGGCATTTGAGAAAATGCAGTTGAACCCAGGAGCAAAAATCCAATGATAAAATACGTTTTCATCCTTTTGCGCGCCGATAGCAAAGATACGGACCTTTTAACTTCTTTGATCAGAATTCGAAAGTCTTGCTAAATTTACATTGGTCCAACTTTACCCCAATGGAATCTATCAAAGATCAATTTCAATTAAATCCGGACATCACTTATCTGAATCATGGAGCATTTGGCGCCTGTCCCAAGCCGGTTTTTAGAGATTATCAAAAGTGGCAGGAAATGTTGGAACGTGACCCGATTCAATTTGTCACGAAGATGGGGCCTGAATTTCAAAAACAATCGAAAATAGCCTTGGGTGGGTTGGTTAATTGCGATCACGATGATTTGGTTTATGTGACCAATCCATCGACAGCAGGAAATATCATTATCAAAGGCCTGGATTTAAAAGAAGGTGATGAGATTCTGACTACAAATCAAGAGTACGGGGCGATGGACAGAATCTGGAAATATGTCTGCCACAAAAAAAGAGCTAAATATGTTCAGCAGCGGATACCTTTGCCTATCGTTTCCAGGGAACATTTTCTTGATGAATTCTGGAAAGGATTAACATCGAATACACGAATCGTATTCCTTTCTCACATTACAAGTCCGACGGCATTGGTTTTTCCGGTAAGAGAAATTTGCCACCGGGCAAAAGAGCTGGGATTAATGACGATTGTAGACGGCGCACATGCACCCGGACATGTTCCTTTGGACATTCGAGATTTGAAGGCGGATATTTATACCGGAGCTTGTCATAAGTGGCTTTTGACTCCAAAGGGAAGTTCTTTTCTATACGTGAAAAAAGAATTTCAAAATGATTTTGATCCCTTGATTATCAGTTGGGGCTTTGAAGCAGAAAAACCTTCTCATTCTCAATATCTTGATTACCATGAATATCAGGGAACGCGTGATGCTTCAGCATTTTTGACAATTCCGGCGGCTCTTCAATTTCGTGAGGATTTTGATTGGGTAGATCGTACTTCAATATGTCGTGAGATGATACGCCATTATTATCCGATCGCTTGTGAGATTTTGAATACACAACCAATATGTCCTGTCAATGAAGAATTTCTGGGTCAATTGTGTAGCATTCCGGTGCGATCCAAGGATCCTGATCGCTTAAAAGAACTTTTGTATGATGATTATCAAATCGAAATCCCGATTCAAGAGGTAGGGGGCGAATTGTTCCTAAGAATTTCTATTCAAGCTTATAATTCGGAGAAGGACATCGAGACATTATTTGATGCGATTAAGGATATCAGATCAAAAACGTCTTTGTTGGAATAGGGCTTCTTAACTCTCTGTACGACAGATTCATAGAATCTGTCGTTAATGAATCGACTTTTTGTTTTTATTTTTGGACTTTCCGCTCTATTGTTGGGCTCGTGTGAACCCGTGCAACCAACATCTTTACCCGAGATTAGTAGTAATGGCAATGGCACCTTCGGATGTCTCTTAAACGATGAAATCTTTGTTCCGGCTCTTCCTCACAGATGGGGTGATCCTATTGATTATCCTCATTATGACACAACATCCAACTATTTTTCGGTAACAGCTCATAACAGATATCACTTTGATTTTTATGTAACAATGCGGCTGTGGGCTGAGGATTTTAATGGTACTGAAGGTACTTTCAGCTTGAAACAGGGACACGCCGGTTACCGAGATTTCCCTATACCGGGTTTCTGCCTGATACTTTAAAACCGCACTTTATTAATTTTCATCGGGTGGATACGGCAAAGCATGTTGTTTCAGGTCTATTTGAATTTACCTGCTTTAACATGAGCAGTACAAGTGGTAGCCCCTACAGTAATGAAGTTGATACAATTAAAATTCGGCAAGATCGATTTGATCTTGGAAATTTCATCGTTCGTTAAATATTAGTCGGGTCCATTTCCATTGAGCAACTAATCCGATGGTTTTCTTTACCTTAGCGGCACTAAGAATTAAAAGTATGTTTTTGAAATCTATCCTCCTCACAGTAGCGGTTTCCTTGATTGCAGCCTCTGCCAATTCTCAAAACTTCTCTTACGCCAATGTTTCGGTTGAAACAGTAACCTTTCTGGCTGATCTTACCATTAAGGAAGATAATGGCAGTTTTTACGGAACCCCGCAATGGGATAAAGGCGCAACACAACAAATTCCCGTTGCTTATGCATCCGGAGATGTACCATTTATTTCGGCATTGCTGACGATTGACTGTGACAACGTTCCTGACTCTATTATGATTCGCGGAATTGCGCCGGATGGAATGGAATTTCCGGGAATTAAGGTTGAAGTGCAACCTTCGGGCTCAACAATCCATGACATTGCTTATCCTTCAACCGCGGCATCAATTCCGTTTACTGCCGGAACCATTCGATACTTTAATCCCTTTAAAATTGGATGGGATGTCTCTTTTGATGAGGGGGTGAGCTGGCGTCCGGCTGACACCAGCTCAAACAAACTATATGTCACGTTGAACAATCCGATGTCGGAAACATCCAACTTCAAATATTGGCATACGACATATGAGGTGAGTTGTAGAAATGCGGATATGCAAACGACGGAATCAGGTGCAATTGCAGGAATTTGGACTGAATTCACCGATCAGGTTCTTTTGAATTGGGAAGGAGATAGTTTAAAATATTACAGTCCTATGTATACCTTCAATACGAACTTACAAGCACTTTTGAATTTTCATAATGCTCAGTGTTACACTTTCGCTCAATTCTGGTTATCATGCATCAAGATTCAGGGTATTGTTCGTACCAACAACTATGTATACATCACGCCGGTGGGTAATTTCGTTTGCGGAAATTCTGTAAATCGATTCTTGGTGGCGGATTGGAATTTTGTTTCCCCCTCAGCAGTTGCCGAGTGTTCTTCTTTTCCTTATAAAAACACCTACACCGATCTATATGTTCCGCCCTATACTGAGTACAATTTTATAACGGAAGATGTTGAAGACATGATTGTGCGGCCGGTCAATGCTCTGCAAATCCAAGCTCTTATTTTAACAATCA
>CAZCAD010000077.1:0-9842 GCA_964496525.1 uncultured Flavobacteriales bacterium
TCTGTAAATAAAGGTCAATTTGAGAGAGTTGTTGAGTGATGAAACTCTAAAAAATAAGCTCAAGACCTTTTCATCCTTCCGAATATTTCCCAAATGTTAACGAATAATAAATAAGTGTTAATTAGCTGTTAATTCTAAAAATTCTTTAAGACTTTCATCATAACTTGAAATAAGAATTATGGAATATTCCAAGGTGGAACATCTTTATTCAGACACCTTTTATTAATGAATGAATCGCTAAAAATCGCTTCTGAAAGTTTGATCTCTTCAAATTATATTGAAACCAATTCGAACTTTCTGAGTTATGAGGTGTAGTAAACAACAAAACAAACTCAAAAATTTTAAATCATGAAACACATTTACATTCTAGCCCTGACCCTCCTTCTATCTTCAATCGCTACTGCTCAGCAGAATTATGTGGGAAACCATGACCATTCTGATTACGACCAGAACACGAACTATTTTCAGGATCACTATTTGTTGGGGATCAAAGTCACACTTGAAAATCGCGGAGAGCTTGTTTCTCTAAACCTGATCGGTAAAAACACAGGATCTCAAGTTCAAATGGCGATCTATACCGACCTTGATGGCGTACCAAACGATTTGGTCGCATTCAGCGAAAAGGGCGAAGTCACCGTTTGGGATAAGTCCATCAGTCTTGCTGTTGAGCCAACAATACTTGAAGCCGGAGACTACTGGTTAATGGCTGTATACAATGAAGAAGGCACTCATACCTACATCGATACAGATGAAGCCGGAAATATCATTTACTACCAAGATTTAGTTTATGGTGATGATGCTCCGGAAAATGCACTGGATTTCAAACATTATGAAGGAAGGACTTTTAGTTACTTTATGGAAGTCGATGAAATTAAGGAAGAAGTAGCAGTGGCAAACATCGTAGAATCCACTGAACCGGAAATAGGTCTTTATCCGAATCCGGCGGTTGACAAGATTTACGTGACGAATATGATCGAAAAGAAAAACATATTGGAAGTTTGTGACCTTTCGGGTAAAATAGTCAAGACGATCGAGTCATATTCAACGACTACAGATATTGATATCAGTGATTTCACAAGAGGTACCTATTTCGTAAGAATCAACGGTACGGTGACTAAGAAGTTCGTTAAGAGCTAAGATCACTTCCTCAAGGTATTCAACAAACCAAATGAGTCAAAGCGCGGATCCGGAATTCGCGCTTTTTTATTTTATTAGAATCCAGGACTTATATTATCATTGCATTTAATGAATGCAGCTAATCTAAAGTGGGCCTTCTTTTCTTACGGTCATAATCTTGGAGATTTTACCCGTGCTTTGGAAACCGCAAAAGGCATGAAGAAAACCGGAGCCACGGTGAAGTTCTTCAATCATGGTGGAATTCATAATAAAATGATCTCTGAGGCCGGTGTTGATGAATTAGATCTTCAGCCCGAATTGACTTGGGAACAGCATCAAATCATTATGGATATAAATCGCTATAAGGCGAAAGTCGGCACTCCCTTGCCCGTGAGTACTGAACAATGGATCAAAATGGCCGAGGCTGACTTAAATGCCCTTGACGAATATCAAGCCGATGGAGTGTATGCAGGCTTGAATTTGAGCTGCTTTATATCAGTTCCTTATGCAAAGCTGCCGATGGTTACTCAAGTGCCCACGGTTAATTGTCCTTCTTTCATTCAAAAAGGAATGTACAATATGCCCAATACCATGGAGCGGAATTTCTTCATGCGTCACATCTTACCGCGATTTATCAAAAGGAGAATTATGCGTAAAGTTCTTTTGAGTGACTCAGCCAAAGCGTCCTTAACAACCTTCAACGAAGCTCGAAAACATTTTGGTCAAAAGCCTATTTACAATATTGTTGACTTAGTCAGAGGGGATATTACCCTCCTACCCGATCTTCCCATTCTGAGTGGATTAGCCGAAGAAGATTTGACTGAAGGATATCACTATACAGGGCCAATTTTTGCAATGGTTGACGACGCAGTTGATCCGTCAGTGAAAAAAGTGTTTGACCGTCCCGGAATAAATGTATTCTGTTCTCTTGGCAGCTCAGGATACCCGGAGACCTTAAAGCTTATAGTTAGCGCTTTAAAGTCAGATTCCGAACTAAACGTGGTTTGTACGACGACGACCATTCTCGACCCTGAAGAATTGGGACCCAATACAGAAAGATTCTATGCCACAAAATTTTTACCCGCTCACTTGGTCAATGAAATGGCAGATGTTGCTGTTACCCACGGCGGACAAGGAACTATTCAAACTGCTGTTTGGGCAGGAACACCGGTAGTCGGTATTGGTTTTCAGGCTGAGCAACAACATAATATCGATGGAATCGCGAGAGCAGGAATGGCTAAACGAATACCCATTTATTCTGTTTCTGCCAGGCGACTGTTAAAAACTGTGCACAAACTATCGCAAGAGAGGTATCAGAAAAGAGCGAGGGAAATTCAGATAAAAGTTAGAGCGGTAGATGGCGTTAAGAAGTCGGTGGATCTAATGAATCAGTTTGTACTGCAAAATCGAACATAACCTCCTGACCTGGGATTGAAATTTTGCATTCCGTTTTAAACCTTCATATCTTTTGTGAGTCCTAAACCCGAACTTAAAAGAGAAAGTCATGAATATTAAATCCTTATTGCTACTCTTTCTAGCTCTACCCTTTTGCACTTTTACTTCTGATTCACAAATCATTCTCGACTCCATTCCGGATACGGCGGGATATACGTATTGGGCGCATCCCGACGATGGCTTAGGCCCTTATCCCGGAGTTCTATACAATCATGGAGGTCTCGGTCCCGCAGTTGGTGGAGATTTGAAACAAACCGTAATTGCCCTGGCAAACGCCGGCTATTATGCCCGAGCCGAAAAACGGGACACTACCTTCACGGTCATGGGCCATTTGGAAATGGTTGAGGATGCCTTGGATTCTGTTATCACCAACCCCAATGTAGACCCAAATTGCATCGCGATAATGGGATTCTCAAGAGGAGGATATTTGGCATTGGAAGCTGCTAAACAAAACCCCGACAAAGTTCACAAAATCATTCTTTGTGCTCCCGCTGATCCTGCGGGCTTACTCGCTTTATTGGTTCAGGATGTGTCACCAATCGATGATCCTGTGAGGATTCTTATCGCTGATAATGATACCTTACAAGATCCGCTTACCGCTTATGCACAGATGGTACATGATTCCCTTATCAATGGTGGAAAAATAAGTTCTAAGACAGTCTATCCCGGTTATGATTCCAATGGCGATTCAGTCGTTGATGGAACAGATGACGGACATGAGCTGTTTTTCTTCGTGCAAACTCCGTATTGGCCAGATGTAATCGCTTTTTTAGATAGCACTTTTTGTGAAGTTATGAGTGTAGAAGATTTATCGGAACAGCTCAATATCAAAGTATATCCAAATCCTGCTGAAAGTGAAGTCTTCATAGAAATTCAGAATAAAACTGATCAGGCTTTCAATTTAAATCTTTATGACCATCGTGGAGTATTGGTCCTGCAGAATGAAAATATCGAAGATTCTCAATTCAGAATTAATCGCGGAAATCTGGATGCAGGAATGTACTTCTATACAGTCGACACCGGATTTGAAGTAATTGATAGAGGAAAATTGATCTTCCGGTAATAGTAATAAAGGCCGATCGTTTATCTTCATCCCATGGACTTCAGAGCAATGATGCCCAAGGATGCTGAAATTCTTCACGAAATCGTCGGGAATAATCGTGATCGTTTACTTCGATCCTTCCCTTTGACAATTGCCGAATGTCAAACCGTAAATATGGCAGAAGACTATCTCGATCCTGAAATATCTACTCTCAAAGGGTATATTTTTGGAGTGTTCGAACAAAATCAGCTAATCGCCGTTTTCTTCGCTAAAGAATTTGATTGGTCAGTACCAAAATGCGAGATCGCATACTTTGTGGATTCGGAACACGAACGAAAAGGAGTTACCACAATAGGAATTCAAAAATTGATCGCACATTGTTTTTCAGAATTTAAGATGGTTAAGATTTTTGCCAGAATTCATAAGTACAATACGGGCAGCCAGAGAGTTCTTGAAAAAAACGGATTTGAGCTGGAAGGGGTTCTGAGAAAAGAATACAAAATCGAAACAGGAGAATTGATCGATTTGGAGTATTACGGATTACTTAAAACAAATTAAGCTGTCATCCTGAGTACAGTCGAAGGGCCGTCCAACACATCGAACTTGAGTGCTGAACGGCCCCTCCTCCATGATGCTTAAATATTGAAAATAACTTTGAAGTTGAACGCTATTGAATGAAAAGGTACTTTATACTTTGGTAAATTTCCGGGAGTGGTCGGATCATTTTCCGAGGCACTCAAGCCACTGCTTGAAATAGAGTTAACAGAAGAACCTCTGTAATAGAGTGTCAATCTATTACCTTCGGATAATGTCGGTAGCTGATTCACGCCATCCACGGTATAGTAAATAACTTGACTTCGATCCGGTGAATAGTTAATGTTCCGCGCATCGATTCCTGCGCTGAAGTACATTTTATCCTGAACTACAGGAACTTTTAGCCCGAGCGAGGCAAAAGTTCCAAAGCTAAGACCCTCGGCGTAGACCGTTTTCATAATAAAATTCGATCCACCGGATAGCGTTCCGGAAGAAGTAGTGTGATAAAGACTGGTGGAGATCAACATTCCCATCTTGGCATAGGGAGAAATAAATCGACCTTTTCCATGATATACCACGGCCGGAATAAAGGAGGCCATAGTGGCAGATTGCAATTCGCTAAAATTGCTGATGGACGGTGAAAAGCCCGACGCCTTAGTTGATTTTATGGCGTTTCCTGAGAAAAATGATCCGCCTATTTCAATTCCCAGTCCCCTCGGCCCGACAAAAGCGACTCCGAAATCAAAATTGAATCCTTGCCCAAATCGGCTGAACAGGGCTGAAGATCCTCCTGATACGATTGTATCGCTTCGATAGAGAATTGAGTTTCGTTCTTGAGTATAAGCTCGGTTTCCAAAGGGTAAGCCATAGGATCCGCCCAAAGAAACAAGGACCTTCAATCCGTCGGAATTTTCCTCTTTCTGTAGGGAGTCGTCCGGTTCAGTGATTAAATTATCGAATAGAGTGTAACTTGAATTAGGTACTGTAAGTTCTGTACTTGCAAGGCATTCGCTACTTATTATAAGGATAGAAGTAAGAATAACCGCCATTTTTGTTATTGATCGTGTCATCTGTTAAGGTTTTTAAGCAGTGATGATTGTTTTCCGTTGTTTTTTTGTAGTAAGTGATCACTGATTGGTTCATATTGGTGTTTGTATAAAAATGGATTTGAATTTCCTGAGACAAATAAGCCGTCCAACACATCGAACTTGAGTGCTGAACGGCCCCTCCTCCATGATTCTTAAATAGTATTAGTCTTGTTTATAAAAGACAAGGTTAGTCTCCTGTCGGTCGAAACATTTCTCGTTCTTTACTTCAACAACTTTCGGATCTTCTTCTTCCAATTGAGATTGCGAATAAGAATATTCTGTTATTGCCGCTGCGGCGATGAAGAATAGAAACGCGAGAATGTTTCTGCTCATGTTAAATTCTCTGGGTTTGCTTGTGTTTGTTTTTTTCTTTCTGTTGTTCATGACTTTAAGTATTTGTGTGAATTTGGCAAAATGTTTATCAGCTTTGTTTGTATATAAAACATTTACAGTTTAAAAAACCCTACCCCCCCTGAAGAAAAATGAGAGTGAGAGTGAGAGTGAGAACGAGAATGCCGAAGGATTTGTCGTTCTCATTCTGAACCAATTATTTTCCTGATCCTCACACCAATAATAAAAGACCCGAAGAGTGAAACAAAGAATTCGTAACTTTAATATCATGAGGAAGATAATTCCCCTGACAATTCTTATATGTTGTTTCCACATTGTTGGCCAATCCCAGATTTACAACATGCCCGCAGAGCATCTTCAGCATGAAGGAACTTGGATTCAGTGGCCACACAACTTTTTATATCCGCCGTTTTTTATAGATGATGTAGAACCCACGGTTCTTGATATGGTAGCAGCACTGGAGTCAGGGGAGAACGTACATATTATTTGCTATAACGTGACTGAAGAGAGTCGAATTAAGACTGAAATTGCTGCGGCAGGCATCCCAACGGATAATTTATTTTTCTACATCTATGAAACAAACGATGTTTGGGTTCGTGACAATGGTCCTATGTTTGTTTTTGATGATGCAAATAATCTGACAATATTGGATTGGGGGTTTAACGGATGGGGAGGAGATACTCCCTATAATTATTGCGATCTCATTCCCGAAAAAATCAGCAATGACTTTTCGCTGCCTTATGTTGATGTAAACTCAATGGTACTTGAAGGTGGTGCAATTGAACAGGATGGTAACGGAACCCTCATCGCAACGAGAAGTTCTGTCACACACACAAGTCGAAATCCTTCCTTAACCGAATCAGATATTGAGAATTATTTTGATCAATATATCGGAGCGACGAATGTTATTTGGTTAGATGGACTGTACGGTGCTGAGATTACCGACATGCACATCGATGGCTTTGTTCATTTTGCTAATGATACGCTTATTGTAACCATGGACTCGCTAGACTTGATCTATTGGCAACTTCCGCCATCTGACATCAGCATTCTTTACAATGCCACAGACGTTTTGGCAAACACCTACTCTTTTGTTTTTCTTCCTCTAACCCAAAATGACGTTGTGACAACTTATGGAGATAATCTTGGCTATAAAGGATCTTATGTAAATTATTACATTGGAAATGACGTAATTCTTGTACCAACCTACGGTGATCCCAACGATGCCGTAGCCATTTCCATACTTGAAACGGTGCATCCGGCCAGAACTGCAGTTGGCATAGACGTGAGAGACTTATATGCTTATGGAGGCATGGTCCATTGCATCACCCAGCAACGACCTTTTGATCCCGCAGGAGTCACTATCAGGGAAAATACCAAGTCCGTACCTTCTTTAGATCAGAATATTCCAAACCCTTTCGATGCGAAAACGACAATCGGTTTCACTTTACAAAGCTCGGCAGATATAAAAATTATTATCGTCGATCAATTGGGAAATAAGATCAAAGAAGTTAATCGCAAAGATTTAGTTGTGGGAAAACATTCGATTGAAATTGAGATCGTATCTCTTCCCATTGGGTCTTATTACTACACATTATATGTTGACGGAGTAGAATCGGGAACTCGGAAAATGCTGATTTCGAGATAAATGGAAATCAAACTCATCCAGGGGGACATTACAACAATGGAAGTTGACGCAATCGTCAATGCTGCCAATACAAGTCTTTTGGGTGGAGGCGGTGTAGATGGAGCCATCCACAAGGCCGGAGGTCCGGAGATTTTGGAAGAATGTATTCAAATTCGGAATCGCCAGGGCGGATGTGCCTGTGGGGAGGCGGTCATTACCAGTGCAGGAGAAATGCCGGCAAAATTCGTCATTCATACAGTCGGGCCGGTTTGGAACGGAGGTGACTCAAACGAGAATCAACTGCTTGAAAATGCATATACCAATAGCCTGAAACTGGCAGTAGAACATAATTTATTATCCATCGCTTTTCCCAATATTAGCACCGGGGTTTATGGTTTTCCAAAAAATGAAGCTGCTGAAATCGCTGTCGCGGCAATGCAAAACTTTCAGGCTAAGAATTTAGAACTCATTTACTTTGTGTGTTTTGACGATGAAAATTATTCCATCTACAAAGAACTTCTAAAAGATTGATGCCCTAAAGATGCACAGTAGACGAATTCTGACAATCATATTTTCAATAGCTGCAATAATATTTTGTTTTCAGCCATGGTTTCATACTGATGCGTACCTGCCGAACGTGGCTTATATCAAATCATCATTACCCAGGGTCATGGATGCAACTTCATTGGTTTTCGGACTGATTATCATTGTCAGCTTCATCCTTCCGGCAATTTTTTCAGCCATATTCGGCAATCGACGGCAGGTTCTGCCATTGAAACGGAGAATCTTTGTTATCATTCCCGCATCTCTTGCCACAGGATTAACAATTTGGTCGCTTCTATATGCTTCGAGCATCCCGTTTGTGGAAATAGAATTTCGATATGGAATTTATCTGACCATTCTTTCAGGTTTCAGTCTGATTATTTGCCAAATAAATTTCAAAAATTCAGAAAAAATTGTGGATTCAACTGACCAGGAATTGATCGACTCTGATCCGATTGAAGTTCATCGCGATGAAATTCGTTAAGGACTGTAGATTTAACTCATTGTAGGAAGCTGGATCTAAATGAAATTCAAACTTTGACTATTATTGACAGCCTTATTCTAATAGATTGTGATATGTCACCAGTTGACATTGAAAAGTTGATTGTTTTGGATAATCTTAAATACTTGGTAATAGGATTGAATGGACAGATCAACGAAGGACATATCCAAAACATACAAAATAGGATGACTAATTGTAAGGTTGTTGGCCAGGGGTAGTATTCAGCAACTTTTGCGGGTAAAGAGACCTAAAGGCTCCGCAGGATATGTCATCCTGCGGAATACGACAATGTTTGGGATTTTCAATCCCATGTACAACGTCTGGCTTGCTCCTTACAGTCCATTTATTCCTTACATTTATTTCATCAAACAAGGCGTAAAACATACCATAAAAGAAAACAGTTCCTATTACCTAACACTAACCGTCGTTGATTGGGTCGATGTTTTCACCAGGAAAAACCACAAACAGATAATTATTGATTCATTGCGTTACTGCATTAGAGAAAAGGGTCTGAACGTTTATGCTTATTGTTTAATGAGCAATCATTTGCACCTCATTGTCAACTGTGATGAACCATTTCAATTGAAAGATGTGATAACAGATTTTAAAAGATTCACTTCAAAAAGGATCATTTCGCAAATTCAAGGTGAGTCCGAAAGCAGAAGAGAATGGATGCTAAATATCTTTAGGGGCAAGGCTGCTTCAAGCGCGAAACACACTTCGTTCAAATTTTGGCAGGTCGGAAATCATGCCATCGAATTATTCAGTGAAAAGTTTGTTTGGGATAAGATCAATTATATTCATAATAATCCGGTTGAGGAGAGGTTTGTCAATAAGCCGGAGGATTGGAAATATTCATCTGCTTCGAATTATTTGGATGATGAATCTGTTTTGCAGGAAGTTTTTTGTTTGGCACCGATATTGAGAACCGTTTAGATTTGAGGATTACAAATCCTCAGGATCGTGGTATTCCGCAGGATGACATATCCTGCGGAGCTGGTAGATTAAAATGGCATAAAAAGGAAGTTAACTATGAACTTAAGAAAGGGGAATCGGCCGGCGATGTCGACGAACAAAAATGGAAGTAAAAGGATAGTGCTATACAAATACCTTTTTTATACACTTTGCATTCTTTTAATCAAATTCGAAGCGTTTTCTCAAAATGTTCGAATCGAAAATTCATTGATTTATTTCGACGGAAAACCAGTGGTTGATTCCATTAAATCTGGTGATCCTATCTCACGTATAGCAGACTACACTAGAATTCTTGGCAAAAAATTTCAAATTAAGAGAATAAAAAGTCAACAGTGTGTACGAGCCTATAACGAAATAGGAATAATATTAATCTCGGAATCCGGATGCAAAAATGGAAGTCAGAATAAGGCAGAAAACTTGGCAGAAATTTGTTTTATTTACGAAGATTTTACCTTTATGGACCTGGGAATGGACCTGGGAATTGATCTAGATAAATCAAAGCTAAAAAACTTTTCAGATAGCCTATCCATAGAAGGTGTTTATCTTCATCGAGATATGTCAATTGATGCTTTACTTGAAAACGATTGCTTTAATAAAAATATCGACAGT
>CAZCAD010000078.1:0-7893 GCA_964496525.1 uncultured Flavobacteriales bacterium
GTACTTGAACCAAACCCCATTTGGAATTGACATCCTCTTCAGCTTCTATTAATAGATCTCTGATGTATGAATTGTCTGATGTGTTCACTGCGTCTTTATTTCCGGCAGTGGCTGAGGGTCTTGGCCACAACCAAACAATGGAGATAATAATAAGGATGATAATTCCCGCGATAAAGATCACCCTTTTCCTGGAGGTGCCGTCTTCCTGCAAAATCCTGGATTTCTTATTAATGGTGCTAAGAACATTGATGGCAATCATGTCTTTTGGATCAACTTTCAGTTCCTGACGCGCATGAAATTCAGCCTTATCTCGAAGATCATTGGTTTGCTCTTCGATCCACAGCATCATATAAGCCTTTGCTAAAACAGAGTTGCCATTTGAGATGTATGGATTGATGGCTGTTGCTTGTTCTCCCTGGGTAATGGCCTCGGTAAAATTTCTTGCCTTCAGATGATCATCGGCTGCTTTCAGGTGAGTCTGTGCTTTAATGAGAAGCTTTTCCCATCCCTCTTCGGTTACTCCCATCGATTTGGCGAGTTCCTTTAGCTCATCAAGCGTCAGGGCGCGATCACCAATTGTGTCGTCTTCCTCACCGGCTTCAACAACTGCCTTGATGTGCTGCCTGAATTTTTCTTCGTTGTAATCGACACTCATGAATTAAACGCTTATGGGCCTGATCTTGTTGGACGTTGAACGAAAATAGCTAATCTATCTTTATTTCGAACTCATCAAGCTGAACTAAATCTCCTTTTCTGAGTTTTCTGCGTTTTCTTAGCTCTATTTCGCCATTGCAGCGAACTTCGCCTTCTTCAATAATGATTTTTGCATGACCTCCGGTTTGCGCCAGACCTTCAATTTTAAGCAATTTGATTAATTCAATAAACTCTGAATCTTTTTTGAGGAGAAAAACTCTACTTTCCATCTTTATAAATGTCAAATAATTGTTCGGCTGCCTGATAAGAGGTCAATTTGCCGGAGTTTACGTCGTCCAACAATTTGTCCAATTGATCTTGAACAATGGATTTACCGTAAAAGTGATTCAGGACCATTTGTTGAACCGTTTCTCTCAGCCAATGCTCCTGCTGATTCTCTCGATTTTTTTGAAAGTAACCGCTTTGCCGAGAGCTGTTGATAAAAGATTCGATCATAGCCCAGATATCCTCATTGCCGTTTTTGTCAAGTGCCGAGATGGTTTCAACCTGTGGAATCCAGTTGCTGTCCTTAGGTGGGAAGAGGTGAATCGCACTTTTCAATTCTGCTTTGGCCAGATTTGCAGATTGAATATTATCTCCGTCGGCTTTGTTGACAAGAATCCCGTCAGCCATTTCCATTATCCCGCGTTTAATCCCTTGCAGCTCATCACCGGCACCGGCGAGCATCAACAACATGAAAAAATCTGTCATTGAATGAACCGCTATTTCAGATTGTCCAACCCCAACTGTTTCTATCAGTATTACTTCAAAACCGGCTGCTTCACACAGAAAAATTGATTCCCGGGTTTTTCTTGAGACTCCGCCTAAAGATCCGCTACTTGCAGATGGTCGTATAAATGCATTTGGATTACTTGAGAGTTCCTGCATTCTCGTTTTATCGCCAAGTATGCTTCCTCCGGATTGCTCACTGCTGGGATCAATAGCCAAAACTGCGACCCTCTTTCCTTGTTCAACCAGAAAGGATCCGAAGCTTTCTATAAACGTACTTTTTCCGACGCCCGGGACTCCTGTTATTCCAATGCGGATTGAATTTCCCGACCGGGGAAGACATTGTATGACAATTTCTTGTCCGGCTGCTCTCTGCTCGTCTCTATCACTTTCTATCAAAGTAATGGATTCACTCAGGGCCGCCGGATCGCCGTTCAAAAGTCGATCGATTAAATTATCGGGGATTGAGGCTAGTTGATGCTTCTTCTTGTCTGCAATTAATTTAGAAATGGAATCGTTATTGAGTTTGTCTGACTTGCTCATTGATTAGGGTCCTGAACCTTGATTGTTGGTTGAGTCTTTTTGAATTGTTGTTGAGTCGTTGCTTGCCGTTCTATAAATTGAAACCCAGCCCGGATCCTGGACATTTCTTAGCAGTTTATATAAGCTATCCCCGTAGAAGTACTCGGTTAAAACATTTTTTACCCCATAATGTTGATGAATAAAGCGCATTTGATATAGAGATGGTTTAATCCTTCCCTGACTCCATCCGAGCCGATCAAAATCATAGGGATGTTCATAAAACCTGATTTTCCAAAGATCATAAAACGGTTTCGCATACCAGCCGGTCACTTTTCCATATTCATCATAAACCAGAAAACAACTGTCCACACCATACTTCTCAAACAAATTTTCACGCCCCAGATTTACAATACCCGGCCAGTATCCCATCGCAGTATACATAAAAACCTCAGTTCTAACCGGTCTGGAGCCAATAATTTGATCTCCTCTCAGTTGCAGGAAGGCAAAGGTCAATATACTTGAGTGAGCTCCGGTAAACAAGCCGATCGCCAAAACAGTCTTCTTTTGGGTGTTTTGAGCCTCAGTTGAAGAACTCAGCATCAAGCAAATGACCAGTATGTTAATAATCTTTAACACGGCTTAGTTAATAGTTATAAAAATAGACAATTCATTATTTGTTCGCAACATTTGTAAGGCTGCCTAACAGCGTTCGTACATGAAAAAACTACACCATGAAATATTCGTTGCTGATATTTTCCATATTCTGCACCACTTTGTCATACGGACAAGATGATCAGATGGGTTCAGGTTCGTCTTCTTCGCAAGCTCTGGACATTTTTATTGACTGCAACTTTTGCGACATTTCCTTCATGAAACAAAATTTGAAAAACGTCAACTTTGTGAGAGATCGCAAGGTTGCCGATGTTCATTTACTTTTTACGCGGCAGAGAAACGGCGCAGGTGGATGGGAAGAAAGAATACAGTTTATCGGGATGAAAGAATATGCAAAATTCACGGATACTCTTGACTACGCGATTGACGTAAATATGACTTCGGATGACAAAAGAAGGACTCAGTTAAAATATATTGAATTTGGTTTACTACGATTTTGGCTGGAAAAAGGATTGGTTGATCAACTTAGTTTAAAAACGGAGATGGTTGATACTACCAGTGACGGAACCGTAGATGAAGATCCATGGAATAACTGGGTATTTGGATTGGATGTTGGAGGCTCATTCAGTGGCCAGGAAACTTCAAGTCGCTTGAACGTAAGGGCTGAAGTTAATGCGCGACGTATAACAGACAAGAACAAATTCTTATTTGAGGTAGGAATGAATCAACGGATAAACACTTTCGATTACGATACCATTAAGACGATTGCCAAGCAGCAACGATCATGGATAGAGATTGAGGACATTATTTCAATCAATGATCATTGGTCAACCGGTGTTATCATTGAAGGAGGAAACAACATCTTCAGTAATTTAGAAGCATATGGAGATGTTGGTGTTGGAATCGAGTACGATTTTTTCAAGTACGAGCATTCGTATGAGAAGCAAATCATAATGGCATATCATATTGGGGCGCTATACAACAACTATTACGATACTACGATATTTGGAAAGGCCGAAGAGTTTGTCGGTTGGCATAAATTCATACTTGGGGCATCAACAAATAAGGAGTGGGGTAGGTTTAGCAGTACTGTGACCTACCGAAATTATTTACATGATTTCGCACTGAATTCGCTGTCGATTTGGATGAACTGGAATATCCGACTATTTAAGGGCTTTACCTGGCGAATTTCAGGAGGGTTTAGCATCAACCGTAATCAAATCAATATTTCGGGTGAAGGGGCCACTGCTGAGGAAGTCCTCTTACAGCAGCAACAATTGGCCTCAGGTTTTAACTATTGGGGAAACACCGGAATCCGATATAATTTTGGATCCATCTATAATACGGTAGTTAATCCTCGATTTGACTTTTAACCTGAGTATCAATATTAATCGAACTCAGGTTTCTAGAACTTGATGAACATTACGGTTAATGTTCCTTGAAGTCGAGGATCTGTTCCTGAACTGACATTTGCGTTTGCACTTCCTGATCCATCGTCTTGAACACCCACTTCAATTGTATGTGCACCCGCAGTTAATGAGTAAGTCTTGGTCATCGACCAATTAGTTATCACCTGTCCCAGACTCGAGGTATTTGCAGCAACGATGCGTCTTCGACCACCAGCAGGAGATGCCACGCCATCAACATGAATTGCAATGTCCACGACAGCGAAATTCGCTCCGGTTAAAGAGCACTGTACTCCACCGTCTGTTGACACAACCACATAACAGTTTGAGGGTACGGTTACAGTCTGGGTTAAACCCGGAATCAACGAAAAGGATGCAGAAATCGGTGGAACTATTTGAGCTGTCCCGTAGGCGTCTGTTACGGATTGTCCTGTAACACCTGAAGGTCCTGTTGCACCCGTCGCGCCGTCAGCGCCATCTGCTCCGGGAGCGCCTGGAGCCCCTGTAGCTCCATCAGCTCCATCAAGGCCAGGAGCACCTGTAGCTCCATCCGCTCCGTCCGTTCCGTCTGCTCCCGGAGGTCCGGCGCAGTCCAGGGCATCCCAACTACCATCTGAATTCACATCTTCACCGGCATCTTGAATTCCATCACCATTCAAATCCCAACAGGCCAATCCGTCTGCACCATCCGCTCCGTCAGCACCCGGTGGTCCAGCAGGTCCTATTGGGCCGGTTGGACCCGCAGGACCTGATCCTGCCGTTTCAGCATAAAGAGCGTAAGGAACTGAAAGCAACTGTGAAGTTCCCATTACTGTGTATGAGCTTCCACCTGTTTCGTCCATGGCGACTTCCATAAAATATAAATCTGCTCCCCAATCGATTGTAGAAAAGTCACCGGCGGTGACACTTCCGTTACCAACAGTTAAGTTAACCAGTCCGAATTCGTTCGTCATTGCAGCATGCGTTTCGACATAGACCGCAGTTCCGCTAGTTGAAGTTTGGATAATTCTAATCTGAAAACCGACGGCTTGATCTGCTAAAATAGCTCCGGTAGCATCTCTGGCTACTGCTTGATAACGGAACATCTCCGGCGCTTGAGAAAGTGCAGGGAGACTTAAGAATATTAGTAATAAGAGTAGTAGTTTCTTCATGCTACAATGTTTTTTGAATTTTTATCGGGGCAAAAACTTCAACCGATTGATGAATGAATTTTATGATGTACATCCCACTTTCAACAAGTGTCAAGTCGACGATTTCATTAGTTGAGTTCGATAATAGTTGGGTGTGAACGATCCGTCCACGAGCATCATATATATAAAGAATTAAGCCTGAAGGGGCATCCTTTAAATTAAGATGAAAAACGGCTTTGCTCGGGTTTGGATAGACCGAAATCCTGGCATTTGAATATTCTGTCAGACCAACACCCTTACTGGTCGGTTGATGAAATCCCTGGGTAAGCTGATTGGATCCTGCACTATATGTCTCGCTCATCACCTCGCCCAATGTCCAACTAAGAGAACTTCCGGCCGATGTATTATAATCACCGGCACTTCCTATCACCTCTTGTGATAAAGACTGTGAGAATCCTTTTAAAGAAATCAGTAAACAGAGTAATACCAATAGTTTTTTCATAGGTGTAAGCACACCTAAGATAGGAATTTTAGAAATGTTAATCTATTTTTTTTGTAGATTAAAAATTCGAGTGGATGACATTCTTGCCAAGCATCGGCCAGTCGGCAATTGTCTTATCTATGTTCATGATCACTTTCATTTTATGGTTGTCTGTTTAGGCTTTTCTCTGTTGATTGATGTTTGTGGAAACCAGGTAATCGTGAACGAAATTAAAGCGAGTTTAAAATTCGAAATGATTCTCCGCAATCTTACCAGAACGTAAAGAGTTCATGCGGTTAAAACTGAGTTTTGGTCAAACAACAAATATGATCGTACAGAATTTTGCTGAGTTCGCTTTTAAATTCAATTACAACTGCCACAAAGTCAAGTGGAGCATGGTTTTACAAGATTCTATTAACTTCAACTGGTAAGATTGCGGAGAATCATTCAATTCAGTCTTTTCTCAAGTCGATGAAATTTTGAAAAGACTAGGTCTTTTCCATTGACTAAAAATTAGAATGAGCTACATTTTTACCAAGCATCGGCCAACCGGCAATAGATTCATCTTTGGTATTGATCGCAACGATTTTTCCTGTGGTTGTGGAGGCATAGATCCATCCATTTTCCGCAATTGGTTGAGATCGAATGTGTTCGCCGGTACTCCATCGCTTCTTTTCCTTACCATCAATCGAAGTGTATAAGACCAAATCTCCGTTGTAAGTGGCGATCAGAATACAATCACCGACTTTGATAGGAGGAGTTCCCATAAAACCTCCCTGCGTTTTAGAATCGCCCTTAATTCCGATTTTCCATTTAGCCTCTCCGCTTGTCTCGTCTGTGCAGACCAGTGAATCGCCCATTGTATTGAAATTGCGGCCATTGTAATTTAGCGTTCTGGAACCTACAAATGCCTGAAGGGATGACACATTGGATTGGCCAATATTCATCATTGCCTTATTCGCATTGGCTGAGGCAGGGGCTCCAGCTGAGAAGCCATTTCCCGCATCATCGTGATCTGCCGAAGATTTTAGCCGCGACGAATTTTGAATTTTATGATCCAGATAATCTGCCTCTTCTCGCTTATAGTTCTCTGCCCATTGTCCGCTATTCAAACTAAAAAACATGATGCTTTCACTCGCATTGTCATCTTCATGCAACTTATCGCTTCTTTTGCTCATCAGAATTCCGGTTTTACAAATTGTCGGAGCAGAAGTTCCTCGCATGCGGTTAGCGGATTTAAATTCACCCGTTTTTTGATCTACCACATAATATGTTCCGGTAAAACTTGTCAAATGAAGATCATCGCCATCTGCAACCGGCGCCATGATAGCATCACCGTCAATCCATTTTTGCCATTGAATTGCACCGGTGCGTAAATCAAAAGCAATCAAAACATGTGTTGGATTGAACTTACCTTCAGTTATATCTGCATAATCTTCAACGGTTCCCCAATTCCCATAAGCAGGATAAGTTGTAAAAACCAAATTATTGGCAATCGTCGGTGTTGACATCAACGGATCTCCCAGCCAATGCGACCAAAGTTGTTTCCCACTTTCCTCTTCACAGGCAAAAATGGTACAGGACTCGGTATTGAAAACTACAATTCCATCTTTTATAACAGCAGACGATGGGCCATCGTCGTCTAAATCTACACCCCAGGTTTTTTCTCCGGTTTCAGCATCAAAACAAAAGAATTGCTTGCTTCCAAATCCACCGCTTACATAAAGCTGACCATTATAGAAAGAGGGAGATGGAACCCCGTTATTGGCAGGAAGCTTTATCTCGAATCCGTTATCCGTTTTCTTCACGGTTGTTTTAACATTCGTCTCATTAACATGACCCTTTTTGAATTCGGAAGTAGGTTTAGGCATACCGTCAGAATTAAGCTTCTTGACGATTTCGAGCACACTGAACATATCAGAAGAGTCAGTCAATGTCGAGTCCGCAGTCGCTAGTTTGACGATTGTGCTATCGTCCAGTTCGAATTGATTTAAGTCGCTGGTAGTTTTTTGATGTCCGATCATTGCGCTGCCTACCCAGAATGATAGAAGCAAGAGGATCGACAGTTGAAAGAGTTTATTTTTTGCCATTGTTTTAATTTTTATTTGCGATTCAAGGTCAGGTACAACCTTCAACAAATAATGTTCAATTAATTTAAAGGTTACCGCCTCAAGCAGTTTATGAAGGTTCTCTTAACATCTTTTAGGATGTCGAGCACGACCATAATCCACAAAATGATTGGCTCAAATTGGCAGTAAAATAAGTTATCCCTGTAAAAACTACCTGTTTCCTTGTCATTCTGTCAGTAATTGTCACTTGG
>CAZCAD010000078.1:7929-9773 GCA_964496525.1 uncultured Flavobacteriales bacterium
ATGGCGACGAAAGGAACAGTAAATGTCCAAACGGAAAATATCTTTCCACTGATCAAGAAATTCTTGTACTCAGATCACGAGATATTTTTGCGAGAATTAATATCCAACGCGGTGGATGCGACGAGTAAGTTGAATGTCGTTAGTCAGGCCGGAGATGTGAAAGGTGATCTCGGTGATTTGACGATTGAGGTTGAATTGGATAAAAAGGCGGGTACGTTGATTGTTAGGGATAAGGGAGTTGGAATGACGGAAGAAGAGATTGACAAATACATCAATGAAATCGCTTTTTCGGGGGCGGAAGAATTCGTCAAAAAATATGAAGGTAAAGAAGGAGCAGAACAAATTATCGGTCACTTCGGTTTGGGATTTTATTCCTCGTTCATGGTATCTGAAAACGTACAGATAAGATCATTATCCTATAAAAAGAAAGCACAAGCCGTGCAATGGGAAAGTAGTGGAACTCCTGAATTCGAAATTAAGGATATTGAAAAGGATGAGAGGGGAACTGAGGTCATTCTACATATTAGTAAAGATTCCAAAGAGTTTTTAGAGAAAGGAAGAATAGAAGGAATCCTGAAAAAATATTGCAAGTTTTTACCTGTTAATATCAAATTCGGAACTAAATCCAAGTTCGAAGATGATCCGACGGGTGAAAAAGATGAAGATGGGAATGTGAAGAGAGTTGAGGTTGAGATAGACAATATCATCAACAACACAAATCCGGCTTGGATTCAAACGCCTAAAAAGCTTAAGGATGACGATTATAAGAGCTTTTATCGTGAACTCTATCCTGGAACTTTGGAGGACCCTCTATTTCACATTCATCTAAATGTTGATTATCCATTCAACCTTACAGGAATACTTTATTTCCCTCGCTTAAGAGAGAATATTGAGGTTCAAAAGAATAAGATTCAATTGTACTCAAACCAGGTATTTATAACTGATTCAGTCGAAGAAATTGTACCGGAATTCTTAACCCTTCTTCATGGAGTTCTTGATTCACCCGACATTCCATTAAACGTGTCTCGTTCTTATTTGCAGGCAGATGCAAATGTGAAGAAAATTTCAGCTCACATTACAAAGAAAGTAGCGGCTAAGCTGGCCGCTATGTTCAAAAAAGATCGTGAGGATTTTGAATCAAAATGGGACGATTTAAAAGTCTTTGTTGAATATGGCATGTTGACTGAAGATAAGTTTTATGATAAGGCGGAGAAGTTTGCACTTTTCAAAAACACAAAGGATGAGTATTATACCATTGAAGATTACCTGAAGAAAATTAAAACAATCCAAACTGACAAGAATGACAAGCTGGTTATTCTATATGCCCATAGTAAGGATGCTCAGCACTCCTTCGTGAGTGGAGCAGAGGAGCGTGGATTCGATGTGTTGGTCTTTGACAGTCCTTTAACGCCGCACTATATTCAAAAGCTTGAATCAAAGCTTGAAAATGTCTCATTTGCCCGTGTTGATTCTGACACCATCGACAATTTGATCAAGAAGGATGATGACATTCCATCCAAACTAAGTGAAGAAGAACAGGAGAAATTGAAACCGGTTTTTGAAGAAGTGGTCAGCAAAGAAAAGTTCACTATCCAATTCGAAAAAATGAGCGAAACTGATCCGCCGATTGTCATTACTCAGCCCGAATTCATGCGGAGAATGCAGGAACAGCAGAAGATGGGAGGCGGCGGAGGTATGTATGGAGCTTTTCCTGAAATGTATTCTTTGGCTGTTAATGTGAACCATCCGGTCATCGGTGCTATATTGAAAAAACAGAAGGCGAATCGAGAAAAAACGGCGAAACAACTTTGTGATTTGGCAATGCTGTCTCAAGGGATGTTGAG
>CAZCAD010000079.1:0-9771 GCA_964496525.1 uncultured Flavobacteriales bacterium
GATTCTCGTAAATTATGTTCGCATCACAGATGCTGAGAAAAATAGGTCCTCGTCGCAGACGAGAACCAGTGTGGCGTTATTGGCGAGAAAAGAAAGAGCTGTAGCTTTCGCAGCCATTGTTAGCGTCAGCATACGGAAAACCTACTAATATTCGAATTGTGTCATTCGAAATGGTCCCGGCTAAAAGTTCATCTTCATTATTGTCAAGATTGATACTGAAACTATAATCATCGGATGAGTCCCAGTATAGGAAACGGTTCATAGATATTCGATGCTTTTCAATAATTTTTCCATCTGTGATGAAATGAATCTTTCCCTTTTCGTAAACTTAATGGTATGCGTGTAGCCAACAGAATCGTCATAAATAAATTCATTTGATGGCCCTGAACCACAAAAGGAGCTACGATGTGTAAAATACCACTCCCATTCTCCAATTAACATAGAAGAATCCCCAATCAACTTGTCCTTATTGCAGCTAACCAAGATTAAAAGTGATATCCGTGGGATCAAGTATTTCATTTACAAGACAATTGCCTACAACTTTACCCTAAACAACCCCCTGATCCAGCATCGAATCAGCAACCTTCACAAATCCGGCGATGTTGGCTCCTTTTACGTAATTCACAAAATCTCCATCCTTACCATGCTCAACGCAGGCTTTATGAATCGATGCCATAATCCCCTGTAGTTTTTGGTCCACCTCTTCCCTGGTCCATGACAATCGCAATGAATTTTGTGACATTTCCAAACCAGAAGTGGCAACGCCTCCGGCGTTAGAAGCTTTACCGGGTGCAAATAAGATATTTGCTTCGTGGAACTTAGCAACTGCCTCAGGTGTACAAGGCATATTCGCGCCTTCAGTAACGCATATACATCCATTGGCCAACAATATGTCCGCTTCATTACCGTCTAACTCATTCTGAGTCGCACAAGGAATAGCAACGTCCACACCTTGCTCCCAAGGTCTTTTTCCCTCATGAAATTCGCATCCAAAATGCTCAGCATATTCGGATATTCTGCCACGACGCATGTTCTTTAATTCTTGAAGCCATTCCAATTTCTCAGCGTCAATTCCACTTGGATCATAGATATATCCTTTGGAATCTGACAGTGTAACAACTGTAGCCCCAAGCATAGTCGCTTTTTCGCAAGAAAATTGTGCTACGTTTCCCGAACCTGAAATCGCAACTCTTTTTCCTTCAAGAGACTCGCCCTTGGTATCAAGCATCTCCCTGGTGAAGTAAACCGCTCCGTAGCCGGTTGCTTCCGGTCGAATCAAGGAGCCTCCCCAATTTTTCCCTTTTCCCGTTAAGATTCCGCTAAATTCATTTTTTAGTCGTTTGTACTGTCCAAACATATAGCCGATTTCTCTTCCACCAACTCCAATGTCTCCGGCAGGAATATCGGTATGCGCTCCTGTATGTCTTGACAACTCAGTCATAAATGACTGACAAAAACGCATCACTTCGTTGTCCGATTTACCTTTCGGATCAAAATCAGAACCTCCCTTACCTCCACCTAAAGGAAGTGAAGTCAAAGAATTCTTGAAGATTTGTTCAAATCCTAAAAATTTTAAAATCGAAAGATTTACAGAAGGGTGAAAACGAAGTCCGCCTTTATATGGCCCAATTGCGGAGTTAAACTGAACCCTATAACCGCGATTCACCTGAGCATTCCCATTGTCATCGATCCAACTTACTCGAAAAATAATTGTGCGCTCCGGTTCAATAATTCGCTCCAATAAATTTTTCCCGGCGTATTTTGGATTTTCTGCGATGAAGGGGATAATGGCCTCGGCTACTTCCTCAACGGCCTGTAAAAACTCTGGTTCATGACCATCTTTGGCCCTCACCCGACTCATGAACTCATCAATTTGAGTTCGGTACTGATCTGACATGGTTTTAATAATTGTCATTTGCGCGACAAATGTATACATTTTTTAATAGAATAATTAATCTATAATCAATCGAATATTAACTATTGAGATACGAAAAAAATGTCCCTGTTTCAATCAACTTCTTCGGGCTTTTAACCGTCTACTTTGTACTTACATTTGTTTAATTAATTTTGTATCTTGCAATGATGCCTCTCTTTAAGAACATATTACTTCTTAGCACGCTGTTTATCAGTCCATTAGCCCTGTCTCAGGTGATAGAATATTCTCAAGGATCGTACAATTTCTTTGAAAATAAAGGTCAGTGGCCGGACCATGTTCTTTACAAGACGGATGTGGAAGGTGGAAAAATATGGCTCGAACAGGGACGGATTCTATATCAGTGGCAAGATTACTCTGAATTGAGAGAGGCGCATGAAAATCCTGCAAAATTTTCCGGACAAGAAATTCCGGGAGGAAAAATGGATTTGGTGGCAGCCAATTTTATCGGATGCAATGAGGAAATCACAACGGAACAAAAATATCCGACCAGGTATTATCAAAACTATTTTCTTGGAAATGACAAATCAAGATGGGCATCTGATGTTCATGGCTACAATCATGTGAAGTATAAGTCATTGTATGACGGAGTGGATTTGTTATTTTACGAGAATGAATACGAATTAAAATACGAGTTCCAGATAGAACCAAACACAGATCCAAATCAAATTAGGATTCAGTACGAAGGCCATCAAAAGATTAAATTAAGTAAAGATGACAACTTAATTATCGTTTCAGAATTGGGTCAGATTGAGGAGAAGAAACCCTACGCCTACCAGATCAAGAATGGTAGAATTGTTGAAGTTACTTGTCTTTTCAAATTAGAGGATGATGAAGTAACTTTCGATATAGGTGATTACGATTCAGATTTGAAATTGATCATTGATCCCACATTAATTTTTGCAACCTATTCGGGATCGCCGAGTGATAATTTTGGGATGACCGCAACCTATGCTTATGATGGGAAAGCTTATAGTGCAGGAATTCTATATGGTCCAAGTTATCCCTGTCCAACCGGTGCGGCTGCATACAATTGCACAGCAAATATCACCATCGAACTGGGTGCTTCACAAACCACCGATGTATTCATATCAAAGTACAATGAAATAGGTACTGATATGTTATGGACAAATTTCATAGGTGGTGGCGACAACACACAAGGTGCTGAAACAGTCCACAGTTTAATTTGTGACACGATGAACAATGTCTATCTCTATGGGGCAACTTCGAGTTTAGACTTTCCAATTGTAGGTGGTTACCAACCCATATTTGCAGGCGGTGTTGGTGTACCGGCTATGAATGTTGACTTTAACGGAGTTAGGTTTCAGGGAGTCGGAACCGATATATGGCTGGCGAAGCTTAGCGAAGACGGAACAGTCTTGATGGGATCAACCTATATGGGGGGTAGCGGGAATGATGGTGTCAATTATCGACCTACTGCACTACCATACAATTTGGTAGCCTTATATGATTCGCTTGTGACAAATTATGGTGATCAGTTCCGGGGTGAAATTATGCTGGATTCTGTAAATAATATTCTTATTGCATCAAGTACGCGTTCAACCGATTTTCCTATAGTGGGCGGATTTCAATCAACGATCGGTGGTCAGCAAGACGCAGTGCTGTTCAAAGTATCTGCTGATTTTGGAACATTAATGTGGTCATCATATTATGGAGGTTCAGCAAATGATGCCGGTTTTTCTGTAAAGATTGATTCCAGTCAGAACATAATTCTGGCCGGAGGGACAAGTTCATTTGATTTACCAAATACTGCTGGAGGAATTCAACCCGCCAATGCCGGAGGTCAAAGTGATGGATATGTGGCAAAAATAAGTACCGACGGAACGACAATGATTCAGAGCACATACATCGGGACTTCCGATTATGATAATGTATTTTTTGCCGAGGTTGACCGTTGGGATAACGTTTATATTGTGGGCCAAAGTGAAGGGACCATGCCCGTAAGTTCAGGGGTTTATAGTAATGCAAATTCTTCTCAATTTATCTGGAAATTGCAACCTTCATTGGCTGCGACGGATTATACAACCATTTTTGGAAGTGGTGACGGTGACATTGATATTTCACCCTCAGCTTTTCTTGTGGATGTTTGTGGTAACGTCTATGTATCGGGTTGGGGGGCAAACATTTTGCAGCCTCTTTTACTGGATAATATGCCAACTACAGCAGGAGCATTTCAAGAAACTTCGCCTAGTGGATTTGATTTTTACATGATCGTACTTGAAAATGATGCGACCAATATATTGTATGGCACTTATATGGGAGGTATTACTGCTCAGGAGCATGTCGATGGTGGAACTTCACGCTTTGATAAGTATGGAATAGTTTATCAGTCCGTTTGTGGAGGATGTACCGGAGTAAGCGACTTTCCGACAACTGCCGATTCAGGTTCAGGCACACCCTGGTCGGATACGAATTTATCAACGAATTGCAATAACTTACTTTTTAAGTTCGATTTTGAAATAGTGCCTAAAGCTCAATTCACCGTTGATACACTTGAAGGCTGTGCACCTTTGACGATTCAAATTACCAATAATTCAACCGAAACAGATTCCATTGAATGGACTTTTCCTCCGGGCATAACGGTCATTACACCCGGAACTGATCCTACAATCTTGATAGATGTTCCCGGAGTTTATGAGATCATTCTTGAAATAACTGATACCCTCTGCGGTTTGACCGATACGGCCAAGCAAGTTATCACTGTCTATCCACCACTTACGTGGGTTGTCCCTAATGATACGGTAGTTTGCGGTAATCCGGGCCCAATAACTTTCACTGTAAGTACAAGCGGTGCAACAGCAATCACCTGGGGATCAGACTTGACCTTTACTCCGCCATTGAACACACCCGGTGTCGATTCATCGATAACCGTTTCGCCAACAGGTGCGGTGACCTATTATGTAACCGCCACCAATGGATTTCCGCTTTGTGATTTACTGGATTCAGTTCAGGTTATCTACGTCGGTGGTGCGATTAGCGCTCAACCTGATACGGTTATCTGTTTCGGAGATGAACCTAACCTAACCGTGACGAGTGAACTTCCGCCAGGAATTACAGTTACTTATGAATGGACACCCACCCAATATATTATTGGCGCCACCGATGTTTCAGTTATAACTGCTAACCCACCATCTTCAATGTGGTATTATGTTACTGCCACAACAAGCATTGGATGTACCGTTAACGATTCGGTATTTGTAACTGTTCAGGGATTCGACCCCTCGACCGTTACTGCAACGGCAAATCCGACATCGGTACCAATAAATGGAACAACGACCTTAACAGCCATGCCATCTGGATACAGCTATGTTTGGTCACCACCGCAGGGCTTGACGGATCCATTTGCCCAAATTACGCAAGCAACGATTACGGAAACAACTACGTATGAAGTGACCATTATTGACGGAATCTGTAATTACAAAGGTCAGGTAACTGTTACGGCTTTAGAATTTGTCTGTGGGGATATTTACATTTACATTCCGAACGCCTTTACACCTGATGGCAACAATGAAAATGACATGCTTTATGTACATGGCCAAAATATTGAAATAATGGACCTTAAAATATTTGATCGCTGGGGGGAAAAAGTATTTGAATCGAATGATCAGGCAGTCGGATGGGACGGAATGTTTAGAGATAAAGTTGTCGACCCGGATGTCTATGTTTATCATCTCAAAGTGACATGCCTGGGTGGAGATGAAACTCTGATTAAAGGAAATATTACGGTACTACGCTAACCCCATCCTAACCAGATGGAACGAAGAAGAACGAAGAAGAATGATGATGAGGAAAATATTATTCATAGCGTTTTTATTGATCGGGCTTGGTTCCAACGCTCAGGATATCCATTATTCGCAGTTTTATATGAATCCGGTTTATCTCAATCCGGCCTTAACAGGAAATTTTGAAGGTAATTATCGATTTTCTGCACAGCAAAGAAGTCAGTGGAGATCAGTCTCGCGGCCATACAATACATTTGGATTTTCGGTTGAAAGTCGTGAAAGCTGGATATTACCAAATATGTATCATGCGCTCAATTTCTTCCATGATGTGGCAGGAGACGGGAATTTTAGAACAACAGAAATAAGTTTATCGACATCCTATCAGTTTCATCTTGGTAAAGATTCGATTCACTCAATTACACCGGCATTCCAACTAAGTTTCAATCATCGCACGATCGACTTTTCAGCTTTTAGTTTTTCGAATCAGTTTAACGGTTATTACTATGACGCCAGCTTACCAACGATGGAAAATTTTGCCATTTCCTCGAGACCCGGATTCAATTTCGGAATAGGTGCAATTTATTCTTACAAAGCAGAAAATCGAAAGGAATTAGTTGCAGGTGTGGGTTGGTTTAACATTCCTCAAATCAAGCAAAGCTTTTTTAATGATGATGGCCTGAGACGTGACATGCGCTTCTTGATTCATGCCCGAGCTACGTATGCTCTGAATTTCGAATGGGATCTTCAGCCTGCTATTTTTGCTCAGTTTCAAGGAAAATATATCGAAATAGTGGGAGGTACAAATATCAGGTACATTATGAAAGACAAGAAGGGTGAATTTTTTGCACCTTATGCCGGTGTTTACTACAGAGGGCTGGATGCTGTCAATCTGATTGGTGGAGTCTATTACAATAATTGGATTGTTGGTGTCAGCTATGATCTTAACTTCTCTGATTTAACGGTCGCTTCTACGGCCAGGGGAGGATTGGAATTTCAAGTACAATATATATTACATTTGTTCAAGCCAAAAGTGATGCAGTTCAGGGTCTGTCCTGATTATTTGTAGCATGAAGAAATTCTTTCTGACAAAATATTCCGGTTTAGTATTCACAATTTTCTTATTGGGAACCGTACTTCTGCCCACTGATTCACATGCGCAGTCTTTTTCTCAGATGATGGATTATGCCGATGAGCAAATGGAAATCGGGGATTATTACGACGCCATCCGGTGGTATGAAAAGGCAATGCAATTGGATTCAGCTTCTATTGAAACAATCTGGAAGTTTGCCAATGCACAAAGGATGCACAAGAATTACGTAAAGGCAGAGTACTATTATCGAAAAGTGTTCAAACAAGGAGGGAGAAGGATTTACAGAAGCTCGATCTTTTGGCTTGCGACCATGCAAAAGTACAATGGTAAGTATGATCAGGCACTGGAGACCTGGAAGAGGGTGCGGAAGGTTTATAAACGAGATTTGGATAGTTACGAATTTGTGAAGGCACAGCAAGAGATAAAAAGCTGTCTTTGGGCAAAGAAGGCCGTTCGGGATACGTCGGAACATCTACTGTATCAGCTACCCGAACCGGTTAATTCGGACGACACAGAGCTTGCACCGATGATGCATGACGGCAAACTCTACTTCACGACGATGAAAGCTGATTCCATCGCACCAAGCGAATTAATCAATCCGGAGGAAACCGATCTGAAAAAGGAAGAGGATATTGAATACACCATTCAGATTTATAGAGCTGACCAGGAAGATACGCTCTTCTCAAATGTTGAACCTTTTGAAACGGTACATAAAAAAGGATTTAATTCTGCCAACGGATCATTTAGTCCCGACGGCAAGCGATTCTATTTCTCCCGTTGTCGTGACTACAAATGCAAGATTTTCGTCGGAACAGTAGAGGGTGACCAAATCACTGATATTGACAGTTTGGGTGAGATCATCAATGAATACAGGCACATCACAACTATGCCTCATTCGGCTCAGATAGGAGATAAGGAAGTTCTGTTCTTTGCATCCACCATGGATCATAATTACGGTGGGCTCGATATTTGGTATTCGTTTGTTGAGGACGGAAATCAATACTCCCTGCCGCAAAGTTTGGGCGCTTCCATTAATTCCCTGGACGACGACATTACTCCTTATTATAATTCGAATGATAGCATGCTGTACTTCAGCTCAAGCTGGCATCAAGGATTCGGAGGTCAGGACATTTTTTCCGTGAGAGTCGAAGCGACGGAAGAAGATTTGGTTTTTGGAGAGATAAAAAACATGGGCATACCTTTTAACTCTGCCGCCAATGACACTTACTTAATCACCGACAAAAGTACCGGTCGTTATTATTGGTCTTCAAATCGACTTGGTGTAAATTCGGTGAAGAATCCAACCTGTTGTAATGATATTTACAGCGCCCATATTATTGTCGTTCCCCCGCCGAGTGACACAGTGCGGCTTATTCGATTAAATGAGCGATTACCTGTTCTGTATTTTCACAATGACAGGCCAGTTGAAGATAGTTGGGATACGACTACAACACTGAACTACATGACAACCTTTGGTCGATACATGAAGCGTTTGGAAGAGTATGAGGATGGTTATTCCAAAGGATTGAATGGAGAAGCCGCCGAAGATGCAAAATTGGATATGGAAGATCTATTCTTAGAGTATGTTCAGACCGGCGCGGATGATTTAAATGAATTCGCACCGCTATTGTTGGCCGAACTTGATAGAGGACACGATATTGAATTAACGGTGCAGGGCTTCTGTAGTAATCTGGCGAAAACCGGCTATAATGTGAATTTAGCCAAGCGTAGAATTTCTTCAATGAAGAATTATTTTTCGGAGTACGAACGCGGTGTTTTTCAAAAGTACATCAATAAATATGCACCGAACGGTGGTCGACTAACTTTTAATGAGGTAGCGCTGGGAGAGTATACGGCTGATTTGACCGGAAGTGATAACCCTCAAGATTTAAAAGGAGCGATTTATAGCAAGGTCTCGGCGCTTGAAAGAAAAATCGTTGTTCAAAAAGTGAGCTATGTATACGCCGACACATCGTACGCCAAAATGAAATTCGGTAGTGAGAGAAAGGACTTTGGAGACGTTGCTCCAGGAACAATTCTCAGTCATACATTTATCTTCACCAATACCGGAGAACTAACGCTTGAAATTGGTGATATAAGTTGGGATTGTGAGTGTCTTAAGGTTGAAATCAGCAGTAAAACCATTGCAGCCGGTCAGTCCGGTACAATTACGGTTGAATTCGATTCAAGCTCCAGTCTCGATAAAACCTTCCTGCCAATTCAAATTCCTTGTAATATAGAGGGCGGTATGAAAGAGATTTCTGTTTCAGCTCATGTGGAATAATATTTCCATTTGGGGCCCTGATCTTTCTACGCCTCCAATCTTGCTTTCAAAAGCTTCAAAATTAACGGCTTATCAAAGGGCTTCCAAGGTCGCCTTTTCAAGCCAAAATTTTGAGCGCTTTCGCTTCACAAGTATTTCCGGCTCCGAAAGGGGCTACTGTTTTGCTACCAAAATGGCATCACAGTCAAAAGTCAGCTCCACTATGTCGTCGGTTATAGCATCCTTCTCTTCCTGGCTAACTTCCCCTCCGGCTTCGGCTTTATCTTCCAACAAATGCAATTGGGTATCTACATTCATCGTGTCCCATAAAGTTACCCCCGCAAGAATCGCTTGCGTGCCGGTGGCTGTTTCAGTAGGAATCGTAAAATGATCCCTGAAGAACACGCGGATTGGTTCACCGTTCGAGTCATTGAAGATAATCCAGCATCCGGCCTTCTGACAAACTTCATCAATGGTTACTGAAAGAACACCGGTAAATTCATTTTGGTCTGACATCGCAGTGGAAAACTCAGAAAGATCGACTGCATGCTCTACCTTAATGTCTTCGTAGCCATAAAGAAGATAGTCTCCTCTTTCATCACCGATATAGAGATAGTTTGGATCAACAATGTCTTCATCATTTTCACTTACTTCTGTAGAGTCCGTAATTTCTTCAGTTCCATTAGCATCTTCCCCTCCGCAGGAACTTAGCAAAAACATTCCTGACAGTCCAATTAATAAT
>CAZCAD010000080.1:0-9738 GCA_964496525.1 uncultured Flavobacteriales bacterium
ATTTGTACAGCTCTTGGGCCCTGCCAAAAAGATCGAGCGAAATATTTGATTGGGCAATATCTTCCTCAAGAAAAGGACCATGGCTACAGAGTTCGGCCAGGCGTTGTCCAAGTATCAGTGAGGTATCGGCAATTCGAAGAAGAAAGCGAGCCTCTTTATTTTCGACTACAACTTTCATCAAATATGTTTAACGTCGTCAGGAATATCATAGAAGGTAGCGTGGCGATACGGTTTGTCTTCTCCGGGATCAAAAAACGCTTCTGCGTCATCAAGTGGAACTGAGATTATCTCTTCGGTTGGAACGACCCATAATTCTCTTCCTTCACCACGTCGGGTATATAAATCTCTCGCATTTTGAAGCGCCATTTTTTTATCATATCCATGACAATTTCCAACGTGCTTAAAAGCTGATCCCGATTTTTTTTGAACAAAAACTTCCCAAACTTTATCTCCAGATTCCATAAAACTAATTCAAGATTTTAAGCGACTTTATTTTCGGTTTTCGCGGCGTAAGCGGCTGCGGCTTCCCGAACCCATTTTCCGTTCTCGCGGGCTTTTATATGATGATCCAATCTTTCTTGATTGCATGGTCCGTTACCGTTAACAACGTTCCAGAATTCGTCCCAATTGAATGGACCGGTTTCATAGTGGCCGGTTTCCTCGTTAAATTTCAAATCCGGATCAGGAATGGTTAATCCAAGATAATCTGCTTGAGGAACTGTTCTATCGATAAAGCGTTGGCGCAGATGGTCGTTTGATTCTCTTTTGATTTTCCAGGCCATTGATTGCCCTTTATGGACGGATTCAGAGTCGTGTGGCCCAAACATCATAATTGACGGCTCCCAAAAGCGATTAAGCGCATCTTGCGCCATTTCCTTTTGTTCTGCCGTTCCGGACACCATCTGACACATTATTTCATATCCCTGACGCTGATGAAAGCTCTCTTCCTTACAAATTCGAACCATTGCTCGGGCATAAGGACCATAGGATGTTCTTTGTAAGGAAACTTGATTGACGATCGCTGCCCCATCAACTAACCATCCGACTGCACCCATATCGGCCCATGTAAGTGTAGGGTAATTAAAAATACTTGAATATTTCGCCGTACCGTTATGCAGTTGTTCAATCGTCTCAGCTCTTGATATCCCCAAAGTCTCTGCCACACTGTACAAATAAAGGCCATGACCGGCCTCATCTTGTATTTTAGCAAGCAATACCTGCTTTGCACGTAGTGAGGGTGCCCTCAACAACCAATTACCTTCCGGTTGCATTCCGATTACTTCAGAATGTGCATGTTGAGAAACTTGTCGAATTAAGGTTTGCCGATATTTATCCGGCATCCAGTCCCTGGGTTCTACCTTGAGATCCTGCTAAATTATGTCTTCAAACGCTTGTTCAAATTTGTCCATAAAAAGACTTTAACATCAAACAAATATACGTTTTTATACTTTATTAATAACTGAGTAAAGTCATACACTAAGGTGTCTTGAGCTAATACTCAAACCAAATAGCTCTTCGGGCTTTTGACTCGTTCTTTTTCCCTTTAACTTCGTTTAAAAATAAAACCGTAGCTATGGCTATGCTTGAATTTTTCGCCTTGTTAAAGAAAAAAATAACATTCCTCAAAACTCCCGAAAACCTATTTGGTTTGAGCATAAAACAAAAGCACCCTGACTTTAGCCCAGAGTGCTTTTGAAATAATATCGTGTAGGGAAACTATTTAGGCTTTTTCCCAATTAGTTGAATGTTACCTTGCCCCTGGTGCAGGTCGCCATTTTCAGCGGTAGCTTCCCAGACATAGAAGTAAACTCCGTTTTTGCAATCAGAACCTGATCTGTCGGTTCCATCCCATACTCCGTCAACTTCGGTAATTTCCGCCATTTTTACGCCCCAACGGTTAACGATTGTAACATGAAGTTCCGTTGCACCCTCGAGCAGGAATTCAAAAGTAAATACATCATTGATTCCGTCTCCGTTAGGAGTAAATACATTTGGAGGTGTAATAACAAATGGAGTAAATACCGTAATCAAGTGACAAATACTGTCTTCACAGCCATTTTTGTTTTGAATTTTCAAACAAACATCGTATTGTCCTCCTTCATTGTAGCAGGTATCAAAAGTTAGAAAGAAGTCGTCGTCTTTATATAGTTGCCAAGGCACGGTTGGATAATCCATGCTCAACCAAAAAGAGGTATCAGCAATTGGATTCAACGGATTAGCGAACCATTCAGAGTTATTTTGAACTTCAATACAAACAGGTGCGGTTCCCTGATTTGATCCTGACGGAACAAAATTCTGCGATGTGATGTCAAGTATTGCAGTTGGGTTAACAGAATCAAGAGAAACAATCTGTGTCAAAATACATCCGTTCCCGTCTGTAACTACCATTTCATAATCGCCGGGATTCAGTCCTCCCCAAGTTGTATTTATTGAAGTTTGTAAAGGGGCGGATCCCAACAAAGTCCATAAGTAAGTATAATCGGGAGTTCCACCGGTTGCCGCAGCATAAACCTGTCCGTTTCCTTTCTGATAATTATATAATCTACAGTAGGCGGGTTCGTATCCAATTTCTGAGAACACAAGAATCGGTGGTTCGGTAACTACGAAATCCATAGATTGAGCACAACCGAACTCGTCATTTACGTCGATTGTGTAAGTTCCTGCGACTAAATTTCCGATTGAATCGACTCCTAGCCCACCTTGCCCCGTACTCCAAATGAACACTGTATTAGACCACGCACCTTGTTGGAAATCTACCGTATCAACAATTGCATAACCTGTTGCGTCACCATTACAAGGGACATCAAATATGTACAAATCGATAATCATTTCTGGTGGATCAGTTAGGACGACTGTTCCGTTGGCAGTACACCCATTATCATCAACATCCCAGGTATAAGTTCCTTCTTGTAATGAGTTAACAGCATTTGATCCTCCAACGTTAATAATCGTCAGGGACTCATCCCATATTTGGAAAACTGTGCCGGCTCCTCCAGACCCTCCCGAAACGAGCACCGTAAAAGATCCGTCAGAGAATCCGTAGCAAGTAGGATTGTTCTGCACAATGGTAATATCAGGTGTGTCCGTCATTACTATTACCATAGTAAATACGCTGACACAACCACCATCAGTTGTTACGGTTAATGTGACAGTATAGGTTCCGGCAGAAGCATAAGTATGATCGGGGTTTGTAGCCGTTGAGCTATTTGCATCACCGAAATTCCATGCCCAGTTTGTAATGACTCCCGGAGCACCAACACTTGATCCGTCCAGAAAATTAACCAGGTTTACAAAGCATCCACCTGTTAGACCGGTTGAAGAAGAAACTCCATTGATCTCAAATTCGAAATCAGCATTCGGAATAGGATGAACAATTATCTCGACATTTACTGTCTCAGTTCCACAGCTATTAGATACTTCTGCCTGAAACCAGGTAGTTGTGAATAATGGTCCTGTGTCAAGTGTAGTTCCGGTTTCTCCTGAAATGTCAGTCCACGGTCCTGTGGAAGCCGGTCCGGATTGCCACTGAATATTACCGGTGGAACCTGTTAATGTTATAATGGAATTATCACCCTCGCACACCTCATCAGGAACAGCATTAAGTGTTCCTGCCACAGGAATATCATTGACGGTAACCACGATAGTTCCCGTTAATGTGATTCCACAAACACCGGTTTCTGCAACTGTCAGTGTATAAGTAGTTTCTCCAAGAGGTGGCGAAACAGTTACATCTTCTCCGGGAAGAGCGCCGGGGTTCCAGGTGTAAGTAACCGGCGTACAGTTATTAGTTACTTCACATCCAAGGTCGGCAGAACTGCCCAAACAAATGGTTATGGAATCATTATCCATTGTCAATGTCATAGGTCCACCAGGTCCTCCTCCCAGATCGTAAACAAAAGTGGTATATCCGGTATAGGCAGATCCACCTACACTCGTTCCACAATTTGCCTCTTTTGCTCTGAACTGATAGGTTTCATCAGAGCACAAAAGAAGTGGTCCTAAATCATAGGAATAAGTTGGTGATGGATAAGCCATCGGAGACGCATCCGGCTTTGACACACAAGGTGAAAGTTCCGTCGTGATGATGGTCCCATCCATACAAGCGATTTCCAGTACTATATTGTAATCACATCCCCAGGCAGTGTTGGAGGTATAGTCCAATGTTAAAATATCACCCGTTAAATCGAAAAAGTCCAGTGTCGGGACAGAGAAAGGGCTACATGCTTTTGACGTGTTTCCAAATGACGCCAGCACAACTAATAAAATCAAAAATTTCTTCATAACTATCATAACTATAAATTCTACAACTAGGAGACGGCATAGGCCCTAAAAAAGTTGTATGAAAATAACAAAAAATGTGTTTTTATATTGAAATAAAACTGCTTGAAGATAAAAAAGCCCCTCAACCGTGTGATCAAGGGGCTTTCAATATGTTTAGTATTTCGCTTTTATTTGGTGCTTTGAAGGATTTGAATAGTTCCTTGTCCTTGTAGTTCAGTACCATTTTGCGTTGTAGCAGTATAGGTATAAAAATAAACTCCGTCTACACATTTGGATCCGCTTCGATCCGTTCCATCCCATGTATCTGTGATATCATTCAATTCATGCTTCTTAGTACCCCATCTATCGACAATGATGCAATTAAAATCAACGATCGAAGTCGCATGATTCAGAAATGTGAACACATCGTTCACACCATCACCATTCGGAGTGAATACGTTTACACCTGTAAATGTGATCGGAGCGTACACGAGAATCTCCTTACAAGTTTCGTCCTCACATCCATTTTTGTTTTGGACTTTAAGACATACCGTGTAAGTTCCTTCTTCATTGTAAGTATAAAGCCACTCTTGATAGAATTCTTCTGTTCCGTTATAAAGTACCCAGGGACCTTGTGGTGCTTCGAAATTCCACCAGCCGGTGGTATCCGCTATCGGATTCAAAGGGTTCGCAAAGTTGGTTGAGGTATTAAAGAATGAAACTGTCATCGGTGCTGTTCCGGCGAATGGAACCTCAGTTTCCATTTGTACTGAAGTCATATCGAAATCAGCAATTGGATTCAGGGAATCGACCGTGATGATTTGGGTGAGTATACATCCATTACCGTCTGTAACAGTCATTTCATAATCACCGGGATTCAGACCTCCCCATGTTGTATTGATCGAGGTTTCACCGGTTGCCAGATTTTCCCATAAATAAGTATAATCAGGAGTTCCACCGGTCCCTGCAGCCGATACCTGACCATTACCAACCTGGTAATCGTAGAGTCTACAGTAAGCCGGTTGATAACCAATTTCGGAGAAGACAAGTGCGGGCGGTTCAGTAATTGTGAACACTGTATCAGCGGCGCATCCATTAATATCTGTTACAGTAAGTGTATAAACACCAGCGGTTAATGAACAAGCACTATCTACTTGCGGACCATCTCCACATGGATTATCCGGCTCCCAGTTATATACGATCGTGTCGTTTACTGATCCGGCTGTGTTAAACAATTCATCAACCGTTACCCATCCCGTTGCATCACCATTACAAAGTGGATTGGAAAATGTCAGATCCATCGTTATTGCATCAGGGTCATCAAGAAATATAGAAGCATCTCCGGAACATCCGGTTCCGTCATCAACATTTACATAATACCATCCTTCACCCAAAGAATTAATCGCATCGGAACCTCCGATGTTGATTACATCTCCGGCGGCATTTGTCCAGATAATCGTATAAGTTCCGGAACCTCCCGAAGTATTTACAGAAGCAGATCCGTCAACAAATCCAAAACAGCTTGGCGGGTTTGAAATTATATCAAGTGCAGGGTTGTCATACAAGGTGATATCCAGTGTGTACGTGTGTGAACATCCGGCAGTGGTCGTAATTGTTAACGTAATTGTGTATGTTCCGGGAACAGTATAATCATGATTTGGTGCTACAAGATTCGATGTGGGTGATCCATCACCAAAGTTCCAGGTATATGTAGAGCTGCTTAAGCTACCGGGAGATACAATCGTTGATGCATCCAGGTAATAAATTGTACTTGTGATACATCCTTGTATCATTCCATCTGCTGATCCTAATCCACCGGATCCGAAGGTATATTCAAAGTCCACAACCGGAGTAGGTTCTACTATTACGGTAAGAATCGCGATGTCATCCGGGCACGGAGGCTCACCAATAATTGTATAATCCCAGGTGTAGGTTCCACCTAATCCGGTCGGATCGAACATATTGGTGCCTACGTCAAACTGTCCTGAAACAGGAATCGTAGTTTCATTAAATACGCCGAGTGGATTCGCCCAAGGAGAAACCAAATCAGAAATATCAATGGGAGGTCCATTACTACATTGAGTTATGGTTGTATCATTTCCTGCTTGAAGTGATCCGGAGAAATCGAGAATGATTTCAATAACGGAGAAACATCCTGTTGAGGTATCTCCAATCATTAACCAAACGTTATCGGTTTCTGTCATTAATGGCCCGGTAAACAATGGTGCCGTCTGACTTGCACTATCCGGAATTACGGTAAAGAAGTTCGAGACAGTGAGAGGAACTCCTTCTGTATCATACCATACCAATGTGGTAATATCGAAGGCTCCACAAATAGGTCCCGGATCGTCATACGCTGCCTGCGGTCCACCCGTCAAAGCAACAACAATATCTTTTGAAATTTCTCCCGAAGTACATCCTGAAGTAGGAGTTCCTGTGACGGTATATGTCGTTGTGGTAGTAGGTGACGCCTCGGTAGTCGGCCCGATAGTTGTTGAAAGTCCGGTTGGGGGCGTCCATGCCCAGGTATAAGAACCGGCATCAGGTCCATCAACAGATATTGTTACAGGATAACCCGAACATGTAATTGCCGTATCAACTATAGGGTTACAATCGTCAATTACACCGCCAAATCCACCTTCATACTCAAAGTAGTAAAGTGAGGCGATCGCTGCGTCAACCTGTGCGATGTCAAGAATGATACTAAATCTGAAAACAGCTGTATCACCTGTATTGAAATCATCAACAAAATAAGCCATGGATATTGCGACATCGCTCGTTAAAACCGAACCTTCAGTTCCGGTTAAACCTCCCGTACCATTCCAAATGTCAGATCCATCTCTATTAAAAAATCCACCATAAGTTACTCTGGCATCTGGATCAATTGCTCCTATTCCGACGAATGAAGCCCAAGGCGCAGTTTGTGTCGCCGTTACAACAGCACGGTCGCAAAGGCCGTCCGGCTGCTCCACGATAGTATTGGTTGTCGTAAAAGTTCCACCAATAGTCTGGTTGTTATCCGGGTCAAAGTTTCTGTAGTAATAGAAATTATCGATCAGTCCTGCGGATTCATTGATCATCGTAACCTCTGTTGTATAAAACAACTGGGTTTTAACCAATTTATACTGAACGTGAATTCTAATTCCGGAAACCAAACCTTCCCAATCAACAATAATACACTGATCAGTTTCTTCCCATTCAAGAGATCCGGGAACAGTTGGAATATCATAATCGCCGGTGGAGTTATTCGCATATTCTGCACCATCGATATCAAGACCGAATCCATTTTCAGGCGAACCGGGTGTAAAGAAGTCACCATCGTAATCAATCCAACCATCCAATTGAGGATTCGCTACGAATCCAAAATAAGAAGCGGGAACGCCACCACCACGACTGTTCGAAGGCGTGTAGTCATCTGTCCCCTCATGTCCGTTAGCATCAACTCCGATTTCCACGAAGTCACCAAGCATGTAGGCATTCCCAAGAGCAATCTGGGCACCTGACCAATTTGAAAATAGTAGCAATGTCGCTACTCCCAAAAATATCTTAAGATGTTTCATTGATAACATAGATTATATTAATATTATTTACAAAGACTATCGAGGTAGTCATTCCACCATGCAACATTCTCCGGTTTCGCGGTACGATCAACATGAACTTCTAAAATCACTTTCGTATTTTCAAAATCCACCTTATAGGTAAGTAGGTTGTTGCTGATGTACCCAAATTTCTTTTTAGCATCATATTCTGTCTCCAGTCCTAGAGCTGAAATATCTATCGAATAAAAATTTTGAATTGATTCTGAATCATTTAGTGTAATGCAGTATGAATCTGTGATTGTTGCCACTCCGGTCGCCTCCGGATTATCAGATTGCGCATAAGAACCAAATGAGAAAACAAATAATCCTGCCAAAATGGCGGTTACTTTGGGACTTTTCATAAAGCTTAGTTTAATTCAATTTTTTTAGAGACGCGGATGTGCTTGTATAAGTTGCATCCAATCCCCCCTTTTTTTACGTATTTTCTAACAATTTCTTGAAAGAACGAGACAAAGGTATGAAAACCGGTCTGAATAACCATATATAGATGGTTCTTGGTGCAATTTGATGATCATTTAAATTCCGCAAAAATTTGTCCTGCTAATCGTGAAAACGGACCTGTTATAAACTTATGCGAACTTGTCTCTAGAAGCGATTCTCACTGAGTTTTCTGAAGAAAAAGTAGATTTAAAACAGCCGATTATTTCAAGAAGGTTCGGGATCAAAACGAAAACGGCTTTTTTTTCCTGCTGTTAAACCTTTTACAAGTATTAGGGTCATAAAAGCAGAATTAACAAAACTGATTAAGTATGAACACACTGAAAATTTTTATGGGCGCATTGCTGATTTTTCTCGCATCTTCAGGCATTCAGGCCCAGGAGGATAAACCGAAACAAGGTCCTCGTCATCAACATGAACAACTAACACCTGAAGAACGAGCGGAGGAGAAGACAAAGCGAATGACCGAACAGTTGGGACTCACGGCTGAACAAGCGACGAAAGTTCAAAAGATCAACCTCGATCATTTCAAAAATCTTGAAGCGATGAGGGCCGAAAAACGTGCTCAGATGAAGAAGTTGATGGAGGAGAAGAGAGCGCAAAAAATGGAAATGAAGAAGCAAATGAAAGAGGAGAAAGAAAAGGTGAAAGCTTCAGTTGACGCTTTATTAACTGATGAGCAGAAGAAAAAGCGCGACGAATTGCGGCAGCAAAACTGTCCATGTTGTCCTCACGATAAATAATTGTCGCCTACTAAACCATTGAATCAAAGCTGATTAGCTATTATGTTAATCGGCTTTTTTTGTGTCTAGGTTCATATCGGATTAATACGGCTAATTTTGGCATCCGAATGAGTGCCTTCCTTTCATATTTTTCATCGCTAAAACATTATCCATTGGCCTTTTGGATGCTGTGCCTTCACATGCTTCTATTCATGGCGAGTTTTAACATGCTCATTCCTGAATTAAATTCTTACTTAACATCACTCGGTCGCGAAGATTTGATTTGGATGAATATCGGTTTGTGGACAATTTCTGCGGGTATTATTAGACCGGTAAGTGGAAAAATAGCGGATAATATCAGTAGGAAATCCGTTATGTATATTGGTGTCTTAGTCAGCATCATCGCCTGTTTTTGTTATCCACTTTTTCCATTCGTACTTGGATACCTGGCTTTACGACTTTTTCATGGATTTAGCACCGGATTCCAGCCAACAGGTGCAACGGCTCTGATTGCCGATCTGATTCCAAAAGGAAAAAGAGGCGAAGCCATGGGCATTTTTGGAATAATGCTTACAATTGGATTCAGTCTTGGAAATGGAGTTGGCAGCATAATTCGGAATGCCTGGAATATGAACGGTTTGTTTATGGTAGCAGGTGTTTTGGGAGTACTCTCTTTTCTGATGATTCACTCATAATATATATCCAGGGAGGGACTCGAA
>CAZCAD010000081.1:0-9701 GCA_964496525.1 uncultured Flavobacteriales bacterium
TCAAGCGATAATTTCTATGAGGCAAATGGTAATTATCACATGTTCAGAACTTGTAATCGATGGACGAATGATGCCTTAAAAATCGCAGGAATTAAAACCGGTGCTTATTCACTTTTCCCAGAGGGGATTATGAGACATTTGGATTAAAGCTGATATCCCAAAGTCATCCCCAAATGCGTCCCGAATATCGTGTAGCCGGGCAATGGTGCAAAGAATGTTGATTGATAAACAATGTTACTGCCCTTGGTATTCCTTAAACCAAAGTACGAACGTGAATAAATCCCTAAGTAGACATTTTCATTAAGCGGAAAATCAAGGTTCAGATTGACGCTGATTCCGGCATCCAGTTTTGGTCTCGTGGATTCTAATCCTGTCCAGCTATTTATAAAATTACCGGAGGAATCCAGTAACGTTTCTTTGATCCCCATTTGAAGTCCTGCAACAAATTTCGTAGCAAAACTGAATTGTGTGTGCGTCCCAAACAATGCCTTTGGCCCTATTCCGACTGAAACATAAGTCCAGCTTCTTTTCAAAATATCGCCGATATTACTCTGAGTGGGATCTCCCAGGCTAAGTGAGTGAAGATTGTCACCATATTTCGAAATATTTAATGAGAACATCACACCAAATTCCTTGTTGAAATGAATACTGATATCCGATCCGATATTGAAACTTTCCTTCAAATTTGAGACAGGAAGACCGTACAATGAATCCGGTTTTTCATCCAGAAATGCCTTGGATATTCCGCCGCCCAGATGAATACTCGCGAAGAATTTGTGATATCGCAGACTGTCCGATTCCAACTCTTCCGGCTGGACATCTTCGGTTTTATTTTCATCTGTCTCTTCATCCTCTTGTGCCCAAATTGATTCAAAAGAAACCAGAAGTGGAAGCAGTAGAATAAACTTGATTGATGAGAAACAAACAAAGCGATATTTATGGAATCGACAAGTCTTCACCATCCAAAATTAGACAAATAGATTCTCGAAGCTCTTTTAAAATCAGAATTTTTTGTGGCCGGATTTTCCGGCGTATAGCTGAATATTAATTTTCGACTGAGTGCAAAACATAAAATTCATGATTAAACAGAGCAACGATTTAAGATGGCGACTGAAAAGAATGTACGTCTCGGTTCCCTGGGATGGGAAACTATCCTAAACTCCAAGGCTGCGTTCATACGGTGGTAGCCTTGTCTGGCGGGGAATTTCCAAAAGGATTCTCCGCTTTCTTTTATGGAATAATATTAATGCCTGCATCTACAATACAAGCACTCTTAGAAAGACATAATTTAAAGAAAATGAACAAATTAATTTTAACACTTATCGCGCTAATTGGGATCGCACAGATCGGTTCAGCGCAGGTGACTTTAGGGACTATCAGCGGGAAAACCTTTGATGATGATTCAACCACCATCATTCCTTTTACCAGAGTTTGGGTAGAAGTAGGCGGAGGGCTTCGTGGAGTCAAAAGTGACATTGATGGAAACTACAAAATCGATGCGCTTCGCCCGGGCATCTATATTCTACATGCAGAAACTTTAATCGAGGGCGAAGTTCAAATGAGTGTAAAAGTAGACCCTGATGCAATTTCTACTGCCAATATCATTATGAACAATGCTAATATGTTCGACCCTGTCATTGTCGAATGGCATCGACTAAAAATCGAAAAAGACATCCCTAAAATCAGATTATTACCTGAGGACATTGAGCACAGTCCAAACATCAGAAATCCAATTATGATGATTAAGAACGCGACTACCGATATCAAAGTTTTTGAAGGCACAAACGATGTGATCATCAGGGGAAGTCGACCGGGTGACGTAATCTACTATATCGACGGAGTAAAAGTTGGTAGTATGATTGGAGTTCCTGGGGTTGCAGTAGGAAGTTTAGAAGCCTATACGGGAGGAATTCCGGCAAAATATGGTGACACAATGGGTGGAGTTATCTCTCTGGAGACCAAAGGTTACTTTGATCTTTACTATGCGTGGAAGGCAAGACAATAGCGCCGGTCCTTGCATGGTGTTTCTCGAACCCCCTGATTCCAACAGTCAGGGGGTTCTTAATTCGCGTCGATGAAAGCAGTGTATCAAAGTTGAATCGTAACGGTAATCAAACTGCTTATCCACAGTTTGTTCCTGAGCGATCCGCCTCAGGCGGAGAGTCGAAGGATTCGCATTTATGAGTTCAAATTTGCTTCTTTTGTTAGTATTCTCTCATCAACAGAGGTAACCAAACAGCCATTTTTACGTAAATTTGGTGTAGAATGAATTTGTCTGAGCACATAGCCAAATTGTTAAAAAAGCACGATTGCGTTATAGTTCCGGATTTCGGAGGCTTCGTTGGAGGTTATCAATCTGCCGAAATTGACTATGCAAAGGGGGTGATCTATCCTCCTTCGAAACGGCTGTTGTTTAATCCAAACCTTACTTCAAATGATGGCCTTCTTGGAAATCAAGTTGCAAAAAGCGAGGAGATTTCTTATGAAGAATCTCTCAATAATATTGAGACCACAATTGACGAATGGAGCAAAACGCTGAAAGAAGGCGGAAGGATTGAAATAGGTGAGCTTGGCTTTCTATATAATCAGGATGACAAATTTGCTTTTGAGCAAAGTCGGGAGATTAATCTCTTACTTGCCGCTTATGGTTTGTCCCCCGTAAAAATCGTAAAGAAAGCTGAAGAGAAAGTACTGACGACTGAGCGTGCTAAAATTTCGAAACCAACAATAAAAGTTCCTGAGACAACTGAACCGGAAGAAGAAGTCCACTCCGAATCCATCTCAGGCGAAGAAGAAGTACTTGAACGAACTGAGGAAGATCTGAAGAATTGAAAACTGAAACAATCTTAGAAAAGGAAGATGAAAAACTTCGTCCGATTGTTGAAATTACTGAAGTTGAGGAAAAAGAAGCCGAGCCGATTCTGACAATAGTTGAGTCCGAATCCGCCTTGGGCGGAGAGGAGGTCGTTGAAATAGAAAATGACGAAGAACAAGAAGTCATTCTCCTGCCAAAACGTAAACGAAAAATTCTTCGCTATGTCGCAGTAGCAGCAATAGTCCCGATCATTTTTTATTCGATTTGGATACCCGCTAAAACAGATTTTTTAGAGACCGGAACAATTCAATTATCCGATTTTAATCCAATGGCTAAACAAATGGAAAGAACTTATTCGGACCGAGATTTGGCATTAGCAGAAGAAGAAAAGCAAGAATTTAAAAGCTGGAATGAGTTGACGGAAAATCTATCGGACAACGTTCAGATTTATAATTACCAATTTACCGAAGACTTGTACATACCAATCATCCTTAATCGTGAAATAACAGAGAATGAGAATATTTTGGACGTTAATGAGAGTACAAACGTTACTGAAACCGAAGAGGTCAAAGTTGTTCAAACAAATACGTCCGGTTTACCTTATCACGTAATCACAGGTTGTTTTTCAATTGAATCAAATGCAACGAATCTTGTGGCCGAACTCAATTCAAAAGGCTTTTCTGCTCAGGTTTTGGATAAGAAAAATGGCCTCTTCCGCGTTACTGCCGGTGATTTCTCTGAGCGCTCAGATGCCAAATCAGCACAGTCTGACCTCGATTCTCAAGGATATTCAAACTGGATTCTAAAGAAGTAGTCCCCTTTTATCAACATTTCATGGCTTTTATCAGGCAGATTGCCTTTGAGCAAAATAATTCTTGCTAACCAATCAGCTGATTTTAGTAATTTTGGGCACAAATTTTAATCATTATGCTTCGGACATTTTCAATTCTAATCCTGTCTTTAATTCCTATTTTACCTGCTGCCCAGCCAACAGAATACCCGACCAACAAAAAAGACAGCAAGTACAAATTCGAAAAGATTGTTCATCTCGATGCCACACCGGTTCAATCACAGGGAAACACCGGTACATGCTGGAGTTTTTCTGCCTTGTCGTTTTTCGAGACGGAATTGGAAAGACTGGGTAAAAAAGGACAGGTTTTGTCCGAAATGTGGATTGTCTATCAAGCATATCTTGGAAAAGCCGAAAAGTATATTCGCACTGATGGAAATACCAATTTTGATCAGGGTGGCGCCTTTCACGATATCCCGTGGGTAATCGACCGATTTGGAATTGTTCCGCACGAAGCCTTTAAAGGATTGGAATATGGAACAGATCGACACACACATTCAGAAATGGTAAGGGTTCTAAAAGGAGCCATGAAGGGAGTTCTGGAATCCAGAAATAAGTTAAGAGGAAACGGAGAGATGACCGATTCGTGGAAAGACGCGATTCGTGGAATACTAAACGCGTATTTGGGAGAGGTTCCTGCTAAAACAGAAAACTTCAAATTTACCGTCGATGGTAAAGAGTATGATCCAATAAGCTATCGAGATGAATTGGGTATGAACATGTCTGATTATGTCTCACTGACTTCTTTTAGTAATCATCCCTGGAATGAGAAATGTTATTTGGCGATTGCAGATAACTGGGTTTGGGGTACAAGCTATAATGTCACTTTGGACGATTTGTGGTATGCAGCAGAGGCATCTCTTAAGGCAGGTTACACTTTCGCTTGGGGGGCTGATGTTTCAGAAGATTATTTCAGCTTCAAAAACTCACTCGCCCTTGTTCCTGAGGATAAGTCAACAATTGTTGTGACAGGAAGGAATAACAAAAACTTCTCAGATGCAGGGGCAGAGAAACAGGCGAACTGTTTTATGGAGCCCGTCAAGGAGGAAGAGATTACACAAGAAAAGCGTCAATTGGCTTACGACAATAAGCAGACAACTGATGATCATGGCATGCACGCCGTGGGCGTGTACAAGGATCAGGAAGGAACCAAGTATCTTCTTATCAAAAATTCCTGGGGATCCAGCAGCAATGATTGCGATGGTTATTTTTATGCTTCTGAAGCCTTTTTCAAGTACAAAACCATCAATATTTACCTTCACAAAGACGCAATTCCAAAAGATTTGAAGAAGAGGTTGAGTCTCTAATCGAACTTATTATTCATGTATCTCATGCATCAACCGAGATTCAACCAACCTAAATCTCTCTGAATCCGTTAGTTTCTATAGGGAATGTGTGCTCATTTTGAGAAGTGTTCCCTTTTTACTAATTTTAATGGGTTAAATCCATGAATTCCAGTTCGTTCTAAATGATCGAATTTGTTAAGGGTATCATAGGTTCACCACTAACTTCTTGAAAAAAACGAAAAATTAATTTTATGAAAAAACACTACTTAAGAGGAACAGTCTTGGGAATATTGTTGATCGCTTTGCCAAATGCATTTGCACAGACAAAGATCAATTCAACCAACACAATCAGTTCCACAGCGGCTGTTAATGCGGGGCAAGGTCTCACTCTTTCCATCCTCGGATACTCTCCGGATTTCGGAACATCAGTTGAAGGTTATCACTGTATTGCACATGAAATGACCAATCATTGGATCGAAGCAGCCGGTATAACAGAAAAATATAAAGCGGAAGAAATCGCTGATGCGCAAATGGCTTCAGAAATGTTAGGTGGCGAAAGGGCTACTTATAATCTTCCGGTAATCTTCCACGTCATCCATAATTTGGATAATCCGGCTGAAAATGTTTCTCAGGCCGATATCTATAGTTTATTGGATGAGGTAAACCTGGATTTCTCTGCAACCAACCCTGATGTTGGTCTGGCGCATTTTGGATTTGTTCCGGTTGATGCTGATATTCAATTTTGCCTGGCAAAATATGATGAATCAGGTACGCCACTTACCGAGTACGGAATTAATCGAGTTGAAACCACAGAGGACTTTTACGATCCCAGTACGGAAACGAACAAAATGAAAAGTTCGACCGGTGGTGACACGGGTACTGAACCCTGGGATAGAGATCAGTACATCAATATTTGGATTTGCGATATTACCAACGGTGCCGGTTCAGGTACTGCAGGATATGCCTACAAACCAACTGTTGGCTCATTACCTCCTGCTTCAATTGATGGAATCGTAATCGATTACAACATTGGAACAGACAATGATGTTCTTTCTCACGAGCTTGGGCACTTCCTTGGATTATCTCACACCTGGGGTAACTCTAATACCGAAACGGATTGCACTGAAGATGATGGTCTTGCGGATACGCCGCAAACAAAAGGTCCTTCATTTAACTATGCAGGATCATGTTCGGGATCTCAGCAGGTTTGTACGGGAATCGAAACTCAGTATGAGAACTTCATGGATTATTCAAGCTGCCAGTTGATGTTCACAACCGATCAGGCCAATTTAATGGCAGCGGTATTAGGTGGATCAAGAGCTCCATTGACTACTTCAGCGACTTGTACTCCTTTATTCCCTGTGCCACCGGTTGCCGAATTCGTAGCAGATATCACGATTACGATTGAAGGTGGATCTGTAAACTTTACCGATTTATCAACAAACTGGCCGATTTCATGGGCATGGACTACAACTCCATCTGCCGGAGTAACATTCATTGGTGGAACATCAGCAACGAGTCAGGATCCGACGATTCAATTTACGGTTGCAGGTTTCTACGACATTGCACTTACAGCGACAAATGCCGAAGGAACTGATACCGAAACCAAGACTGCTTACATTGAAGTTATTGCCTCCGGTGGTGGCGCAATTGATTGTGACACGCTAAGAAACTATACGGCGACAGAAGCAGGCAATATGACTTATTACGGATTGACAGGGGAGGAAGGTTACTATCCTTCTATTGCGACTATTTCAGGAGGAATGATGTATAATTATGCTGAAATCTATAATGCAACTTCACCAACAAATTTACGAAGGGTACGATTCCCTGTTGTACAAGCAGATGATATCGGTGCGGCTTCAAATGTCACCTTTACCGTTTGGAGTGATGCAGGTGGACTACCCGGTTTTGTCATGGCCACCGAAGTGGTTGCGATTTCATCATTGAATGTAGGATTCTGGAACGAAATCGATTTCATTCCTGAAGTTCCTGTTTCAGGTAACTTCTGGGCCGGTTGGCAAATGGACCCGGGAAGTTTTGATACATTATTGATGACAACGACCAACTTTGCGGACAGACCTGTCGGACCAAATAGTACATCAGCGGCTTATGTCGGAGCTCCATTTAATTCATGGTATCTGACAACGGATATTTTTATAAGTACTCCTGATGCGGCCTTGATATTTGATGCCCTGGTATCCAATGGACCCGCTCCTGTAGCAAATGTATCCTTCCCGGTAACTGAGACATGCGATGGAATGCCGGTGACCATGAATGGATTTGGTTCACTGAACACCAGCGATTATTACTGGGATATCTATCACAATACGACATCTACAGCATACTTTTTTGATCAAGCCAATTTAACAACAACCTTTACGGAAGGAGACTGGGATATTTTCCTTGTGGCTGATGGTTCATGTCTGAGTGATGTTTCACCTACTTTCAACCTGATCGTGAATCCTGCGCTTGCCGGATCGCCTGCTGTTACAAATGAAGTCTGTGTTGCCTCTGACGGTCAATTGGATTTCGCACCAATTACGGGTGGGTCAGGCACCGGAATGCAGTACTCGATTAATGACGGTGCAACATTCTTCCCGACGGCCTTGTTCACCGGACTAAATACAGGTGACTATAATTGGGTTATAGAGGACGATGCCAATTGTGAATTGTTAGGAACAACGACAGTAGGAAACGATAATCCATTTGCACCGACAATTACACCTGACCAGATGATTCTGGCAGGAACACCGACAGACCTAACTGTGACGGGCGGAGTTAGCTGGTTGTGGTACGAAGGTGCCTTGGAGATCGGATCAACAGCGACGATTAACGTTGCGCCGGTTGTGACCACTACTTACTATTGTAGTGTAACTGACGGTAGTGGTTGTACCGCTGATCTTGAAGTAACCTTGACGATGGATCCTGCTGGAATCACGGACATAGGTCTTGAAACCGGAATTACGATTTATCCGAATCCGGCAAATGGGCAGTTTAGCCTGACATTCAACTTGAATAAAGAGGCGGATGTGACGGTTGAAATTGTCAACATTCTTGGAGACAAGGTGACGAAGAGGTTAATTACAAATGCGAAAAACCAAACCGTGAAGTTTGATATGAGTACGGTAGCGGATGGCGTTTACTTTGTTGTAATTGAAACAGAAAATCAGACCATTTCAAAGAAATTGGTCGTTAGAAAATAATTATCAAATTAGTCGATAGAAAAGGGCCTTCATTTGTGAAAGCCCTTTTTTTGTTCTTACTGAACAGCAAGTTTGTCGTTTTCGTGACTTCAGTAGATTAGTGTTAGTATGGGAATAAAGTGCATATATGCTTTATTTCTTTGTTGTGTTAATTGAAATTTTTAAGATGCCAAAAGTCGAAGCTGAGATAGCTATAATCCGGGGTTTTTAACCTAACCCAAATCCAGTCAGCAGAATTGTCTGACTTTATCGAAATCGTCAACCATCAGTGTTTTACCATTCTTGATTCAAGCACCTTTCCGGTTGAAATCAATTTAATCGAGTAAACTCCATTTGGTAAATCAGAATATGAAACTTTTATCGTGTTCATTCCTTGATTAGCTTCCTCTGTGGATTCCATGCAAAGTTTTCCGGTTTGATCATAGATCTCTATCTGGATTTCTCCTTGTTGCGCAGCATCGAAGATTAGAGCTGCCTCGTTCTCAACAGGATTTGGATGAATAGAAAGTATATCTTCACCTTTATTCTCAACTGATCCAATCCCCACATACTGAGATTCGCCATCAAAGTCCGTTTGCTTCAAACGGTAATAATTGGTCCCGATAACCGGGTCTCTATCCAATACAGAATAAGTATGAGGTGTAGACGAATTTCCGGCTCCTTCAATCTTTTTTAACGTACCCCAGATCTCACCATCTATGGAGTGTTCAACCGTGAAATAGTCATTTTCCGTTTCGGAAGTCGTTTCCCAATAAATTTCGTTCGCATTCGCATATTTCCTTAAACCAAACTCAAGCAGATCCATAGCAAGAACCACACAGTTTATATCTGTTGTTTCAGAAGCTCCAAATGATCCACCACTAGCCACCGTTGTACCGCTGACATCAGTTACTGCATAAGAGCCAATTCCCCATGCACAGCATATGCCGTCTCCAAACGAATCAAAAATTACAAAATCATAACAACCGTCAGGTACGCATACCTCGATTGAATAGATGGTGTTATTTGCATACGGTCCACCGGAGGCAACAACCACACCGCTACTTTGATCAATAATCTGCCAAGTCGTTTCACCACCAAAATCGTCTGTTGTTAAGTCTATCGTGAAATCCGGATTAAAGCATGAAGTTGTAGTTATTGTCACAGAGCAAGGACCAAAAAAAAGCTGAGGACCACCCAGTGTGACACTTGTAACCTCATCGTCAAAAGTGATGGTTATCGAAAAACAATCATTGGTAGAGCCCGATAATAAAGGAACCCCACTATTATCCCAATCTCCATATTCTATATCACCGGTTCCGGAAATAGGTGGAACACTGGCAAAGGCCGTATTCCCAGTTGACCCACTGGTAACACTGGCTGTAAAACTTATGATATTTCCAGGGCCGTCAAAATCCAGATAAAACCCATAGGTGTCTTCAATCCCCATACACACATCAAAAGTATAGGTATAAGTTCCATCTCCATTATCGACTGCGGAAGTTTCAGTAATCGAAACTGTATGACAGGAAAAAGATAGGACCGGAAAGAGACTAAGAACTAAA
>CAZCAD010000082.1:0-9641 GCA_964496525.1 uncultured Flavobacteriales bacterium
TTTTTGAGCGAATGTGATCTTCACTTACCATGTCAACTACGATTATGTCCATGTGACCATCATTATTGAAATCAGCAATGTCCGTTCCCATCCCAAATTGTGACATGTGTGCAGTGCGATCTCTCCCCTCTTCAGAAAAGGTTCCATCGCCATTGTTGATGTACATATAATCAGGTTGTAGATAATCGCTGGAAGTGTAAATGTCCTGATAGCCGTCATTGTTCAAATCTGAAATGCTAATTCCAAGACCAAACGCCCCGTTTTGAATTCCTGCTTTTTGACTTATATCCTCGTAATGTCCGTCTACATTTTCAAAAAGCTGATCGGAGAAAGGGAAAGTCGCCAGATCGACGGTAACTCTTTGTAGTTCTTCCTGATACGGCTGATTCATGACATAAAGATCCAGATCTCCATCATTGTCCATATCGAAGAAAGCCGATTGAACCGTTCCCCGGGCCGCATTTACTCCATATTCTTCACTTTTTTCGCTAAAGGTGTTATCCCCATTATTAATAAAGAGGAAGTTGGACCGTAGGTCGAAGAAATAATCGGGACCACCGCGAGAGACATAAATGTCTATGAAACCGTCCTGATTTACATCCGCCATTGTGACACCGGTATGCCAACCGTCCGAAGCCAGGGGACCGATTGCTTTTTCAGTGATATCTTTGAATTTCATATTTCCCTGATTGAGGTAGAGTTTATCCGAAACCTGATTGCCGGTGAAATAAATGTCCGACAAGCCATCATTATTGATATCACCGATTGCAACCCCACCACCATTATAGATGTTTTGAAAGGTCATGTAATTGAATGTATCGACCTCTGTAATATTATTTGAAAAAGAAATGCCGGTTTGATCAGCAGAAAGTGTCTCGAAGAACATTTGGTCCTCTTTTTCCGTTTCTTCATCTTCGCCTGATCCATTACCACTACAGGCCATGAAAAATGGGGCCAGCAGAAGAAAAGAAAGATAGTTGAATCGGCGTAATTTCATTGCTTGTTTAGGAGGTGGTTCAAAGGCATTAAGATAACGTATTTTCGGCATATTGCGTTGCCGACGAAAGAGGGGGTGCATGACAAAAGTCCCTTTTCTATTCTCAGGCAGCAATTTTTCCTGTTTTAGCATTTGCACTACGTATTCTTTTGGGTCATATTTTAGAAAGTTGGGGAGTAGAATATCGAAAAGATGTTTTTAATTAGGTTTCAAATAAATCTCAATTCAACTTCACATTTTTACTCCCATAAAATTTTAATGTGACCCATTCTTTTCACTGCCAATTGGTCAATAACAACATGTTTTTCAACCTTATGTTGTTATTTATTACCAAAAGGACTTTTCTCATGCGCCCGAAAGAGGACTAATCAGAATAGTCGAGAATTGTTTCATGTCTTTAAATCTTCCGGAATAATGCAAACCGGAATCGGCATCATTTTGTGTTTAGCTGCATTATGGAAACTTCTGTAAATCTCCAGTACCTGTTTCTGCCTATCTGATAAATCGGCCTCGTCACCGACAAATTCCATCGCCCATTCCAATTCGGGATATGTTGCACCCAGCTGACCTTCATCCGTTCTTGAATCCTTCCATAAGCCATCGGTAGGTTCTGCATTTTGAATACTTTCAATTATTTCCAATTCCTTCGCCAAGGCATAAACTTCGCTCTTCATCAGATCGGCAATTGGACTGAGATCAACTCCACCATCGCCATATTTTGTATAAAATCCAACTCCAAAATCTTCAACTTTATTTCCTGTTCCTGCTACCAGTAAGCTATTGGCCTGTGCAATTGCGTACAAGGTGCACATGCGCAATCTTGCTCGACTATTCGCCATTCCCAATCCATGATCTTTGGCATCATCGCTCAAAGCAGATCGAAATGATTCGAATGTTTCAGTCAGATTAATCCGCTCATGAGCCAGGGTGGAGAATTTATTTTCCAACCATGAAATGTGATCGAGTCCCCGGTTCACTTCATTCGGATTTTGCTGAATTCCCATTTCGACACAAACAACTTTTAAATCAGTCATCGCGCAAAGAGTCGAGGTTACTGCAGAGTCAATCCCACCGCTAACACCAACAACAAATCCCTTGGTATCGGCATTGGCACAATAATCTCTTAACCAGGAAACAATGTGTTGTATGACTCCTGAATGATTCATTAAAACGATAAGTCTGTTCTAGAAAAGTATACCAATCTTGAGTTCAAAAATATGCTGCGGATTGTTTTTTACATCAATTTGCTCATAAGTCACCGCCCCCGTAGAGGGGTCAGTAATTTTGTCAACCAGGTGACTTGATTTTTGATAAAGCGCAGGTGTGATTCCATAATTGAAACCAAATTCGGCGTACAAAAAGGTATTTCCGGTAAAATTCCACTCGGCTCCTCCATATATGCCAATACCTGTACGAGCTAAGGCAAGGCCTTTCTTTACAGCCTCAGGCTTCATATTCGGCATGGTAATCGTTGTGCCTCCGAGAGTAGTAAAATCATTAAGCTTGTCATCGACGGTATAATCAACAGCAGCTGTAAATCCTTCATCATCCATGCGAACCCCGGCCAAAATACTGGTTCTCAGCCCAAATTTCCCATAGTAAATCATTTTACCGATCAGGTTGGTTTGAAATTTCAGGAAAAATGGAATTGTGATGTATTTCGCTCTGAATTTTCTTGTCATTAATAGAAATGCCGTTGTATCGGTAAATGCACCTTTATCAAAATTCTGATCATCCTCATCAAACTTTTTAATATCGGTATCCTTAAATGCGTAATAGACATCACCTAAAAAGCCACTGGTAAGATCACCATAATTAATTTTGAATGTCTCTAGATCGAACTGTATCCCGAATGCTAAACCAATGTTCTGAGAGAATAAGGCGTTCGCACCAAGACCGATTGTAAATCCACCGCCGGCTCCTGCTCTCTGTATTTTTTGGGTCTGGATTTTGGTCAAATTGATGGTTGGTCCAAAACACAGTCCCACCTGAAATTTTTTATCCTGTGCATAAGTCCCAAAAGACAGTCCAAAAACGATCAAGAGGAATAGTAACTTTTTCATAATTTTGCGGTTTACATTAGCGTAACAATAATAAGAAAATATCCCTAATGAAGTGCAAGAGAGAAGTAATAATGTTGATGTCATTTTCACTTCTCCTTGGTATAATTTCCTGCGCTGGTGATCCCTTAGACGTAGATGTATCGGATATTGAATTAGAACTAGAATTCGATCGTTTTGAGAAAGAGCTCACGAAAGCTAAATCGGTGGACGAAATGTTTGAGATTAACGAAGATTTGCACGAAAGAGGAGGAGAGCTTTACGAATTTTATGTTTCGCAAATTCTTGGTTCGGGAGCCGTTGATGGAGATTCAATTGGTCACTACTTATGGTATTTTATTTCTGATAGTATGATGCGAATGATTCATGAGGATATCGAGGCGACTTTTGCAAATTTTGGAAGTGTTGAAAATAGAATAACGGACATTTTTAAGCGCATGAAATATCATCTTCCCGAAGCTCCTGTTCCGGTACAGATTATTACCTACAATTCTACATTTCGGTATGGGGTGACCTCTACACCTGATCGAATCGGGATCGGTTTGGATATGTATTTAGGTGAGAATAACCGCGTGATTCAGAAAATTGGTTATCCGCTTTACATGAAGGCAAAGATGCACAGGGATTATCTTCCGGTGGATGTTGGAAGAAGTTGGCTGATTGAGAATGTAATGGCAGAGCTGGAGGGAGACACATTTCTTTCCAATATGATTTACTACGGAAAGCTGCAATATGCAATAGATGCCCTGATGCCTGACCTGGAGGATCATCTGCAGATCAGATACACTTTGGAGGAATATGATTATGCCCTGGCCAGCGAATACAATATTTGGCAATATTTGCTGGATATGAATTGGATTTATGAAACCGACATCAAGGTGAAAATGCGTTTCTTTGATGAAGCACCGACAACAGTGGGAATTGATAATTCACCCGGAAGGATCGGACAATTTATGGGTTGGAGAATAGTTAAACAGTACATGGAAAAAAATGAGGACGTTACGGTAGAGGAACTGTTGAGCGAAGAGAACGAGGGTAAGATTTTAAAGGCATATAAAGCAGAAGAAAATGAGTGAACTTATAAAGTCAGTGATTAAGATCGAAGTCAGTACGAACGAGAATAACATTTCGGAGAAGATTTATTGGACGGCTAAAGAAGGTGGAGTTGATGGAGCAGATGCCGAGGCGATGATATTGTCGTTATGGGATAAAAAGGCTGAGACGGCCATGCGAATTGATTTATGGAATAAGGAAATGAGTGTGGATGAGATGAAAAAGTTCTTTCATCAGACTTTATTGACCATGGCCGACACTTTTGAGCGTGCTACGGGTGAACATAATGTTTCGGAGGATCTGAGAGATTATTGCCAGCATTTTGCGGAGAAGATGCAGATATTGCCGCCGCTCAGTTAGGCACTGTTAAAGAATAACTACTCCTTTTTGACTGGCTCTTTTGCCTGTCTTTTTCGTTAAAAAACAGAACCGTAGCTAAGGCTATGCTTACGTTTTTTGCCTCAAATACAAACAAAATTTCTGCGTCAAATTCGAAGCATTTATTCTTTAACAGTGCCTTAGCTTTCAAAAAGGGCATTTATTTCCTCAATATAATCCAGAATCTCTTCCTTCCCCTCGGCACTTATAGCCGAACTCACGAAAATTGGCGGTAATTCAGCCCAGCTTCTCAACATTTCGTTTTCATATTTTTTTTGAAATTCTTTCCGCTGCTGACTTTTCAATTTATCAACTTTTGTAAAAACAATTGAAAAGGGAAACTCGTTTTTGCCCAGCCACCGCATAAATTCCAAATCTATTGCCTGGGGCGAATGCCGACTGTCGATTAGGACAAATACGTTCATTAGATTGGTACGAGACAAGATATACTCGGCAATAAAGTCTTCAAATTTCTGTCGCTGCGTTTTAGGAACTTTAGCGTATCCATAGCCCGGTAGATCAACCAGATACCAATTTTCATTGACGATAAAATGATTAATCAGCTGCGTTTTTCCAGGCGTGCCGGAGATCTTAGCTAACTTGCTGTTATTGGTTAGCATATTAATCAAAGAGGATTTTCCAACGTTGGAGCGACCGATAAAGGCATACTCAGCCAGGTCCGGTTTTGGACATTTGTCAACTTCTGCATTGCTCATTACGAATTTGGCCCGATTAATTTTCATATTTACGTGGCATTACTTGCCGCAATTTTTTTTCTAAGCTTGTGTAGGTAAGTATCGAACTCACCCAAGTAGTTCATGCTTTCTAAGATCGTGTCTCCACAGCTCTCAATTTTCTTAAGGAATTTGCTGTCTGTTGCTTTCGGTAATTTATCCACAACATCATAGTACCGAACAAAAGAGCTAATGAATTCTTCCATATTAAGAACCATTTTTCCAAATTCACCATATTCTTCATAGACCTCAAGTTTTTTAACCGCCGTAATTATCTTGAAGTTTTTTTTCATCAGTTTAGCGCCTAGCTTCTTCACTTTTTTGCAGTTTTTTTTCACGCCTTTTAAGAAGATTTTCCGCTCGTCAACAGAAGAAGCCGGAGTCGTTTGTACCAGTTTCTTTAGCTCGTCTATCTGACTTTTAATCTCTTTCGTCATTTCTATATTGGCATCAATTTTATCCAGAATTCCACCTGCATACAGAAATGGATGCGCGACAAAAACAACTAGTATCGTCCACAAGAATTTTTTCATACGAGAAGTTTACTTAAACAAGCCGTGGACCTCAGCGTCGACAGACTCAATGATTATACCCAAATCTTCATCATTGTCGTGAAAATTATTTTCATCCACGTCAATGACGATCATATGTCCCTTGTCATAAGTAGATATCCAGGCGTCGTAACGTTCGTTCAATCTTTTGAGATAGTCGAGGCGGATACTTTCTTCATATTCTCTGCCTCTCATTTGAATCTGATTTACCAATGTCGGAACACTGGCTTTAAGGTAGATAAGTACATCCGGTGCAGCGATAAATGACTCCAACAAATTAAAAAGAGAAAAGTAATTTTCAAAATCACGTGTGGACATCAGACCCATCGAATGCAAATTAGGAGCGAAAATGTAAGCATCCTCATAGATGGTTCTGTCCTGAATAATATTCGAATCACTTTGCTTGATCTCCTGAACCTGAGTGAAGCGACTGTTTAAATAATAGATCTGAAGATTAAACGACCATCGCTGCATATCCTCATAGAAGTCATTCAAATAAGGATTTTGTTCAACATCTTCAAAGTGAGTGTCCCAACCATAATGCTTCGCCAGTAATTTGGTTAAAGTGGTCTTTCCGGCACCAATATTTCCCGCCACAGCTAAATGCATAATTATGATTTTTAGGACGACTAAAATTAGAAATAAAATTGGATAGACTAAAGGGAAAATTAATTCTTTTATCAACATATTTTTTCCTTGGCCAAAAAGAGTAATTTTAGGCCGATGAAGCGCGAAAAGCTGGCATGGATTCTGTTTATTTTTTTGTCGTTAACCTGGGGGAGTTCTTTCATCCTAATGAAGAAAAGTATGTATCCGGGAGGAGCAGGGGAGCAAGTCCTCGGGCCAATGCAGGTGGGCTCTTTACGAGTAGTTATCGCCTCTATAGTTCTTCTCCCGCTGGCCATTATTCATATTAGAAAATTGACAAAAAAGAACGTTGGCTATATCCTCATAACGGGGGTCTTTGGTAATCTAATTCCCGCTCTCTTATTTACCTACGCGCTCACCAGGATAGACAGCTCAATAGGAGGAGTTCTGAATGTGGGAACTTCTTTTTTCGTTGTTATTATTGGTATTCTCGTTTACAAATCGTTCCCATCGATTTTACAATTAGCAGGACTTGTGTTAGGAAGCGCAGGACTTTACATGGTTCTTCGAGAGCAGTTGAATTTCGAGATGGGTGACCTAAACTATGCCTTTCTAATCATTTTTGCCACTTTACTTTATGCCATTAGTCTGACAACGATCAAGTTCAAATTGAAAGATGTCCCTGCTACGGCGATTACCTCCTTTTCATTTCTATTGATTTTTATTCCGGCCCTTATAATCAGTCTGTATTATGATTCTTTCACTCCTATCCTCAATCACCCCGAAGGATTGAAGGCATTTGGCTTTCTGTCGATTTTGGCAGTTATAGGAACGGCAATTGCCGTTATTCTTTTCACGAAATTGATCGAAATTTCCTCACCCATTTTTTCATCGGCAGTTGCTTATATGATTCCTGTTGTAGCCATTTTTATTGGTGTGATGGATGGGGAAGAATTCAAATTGATCAATCTCATTTGGTTGGCTGCGATTATCATTGGCGTTTATTTCATGGGGATTAAATATTCTCGGCACCAATCAAGGGAGGACACAAAGGTCTAAGTGGAAGTAATACTATGAACAGGTTCTAAGGCAGGTAAATTAGCACCCTTGTCGTTAAAACACGCATACTCATCTCTCTCCTGACAAATTTCTGTTAATAATAATTGTGAACAGCGTAAAAATCTGACAGTTGGTGGTTTAATTTTATGGATTCAATGAATCACCGATTAATTTGATTATGGAAGCACAAAAAAAAATTCTTATGGTCGCCATCTTTTCAATTGGCTCCACAGCGTTTTCTCAATTTACCTTTTCTGTCAACCCGGGTCTTTCCTATAACAGTGCCAATTTTGGTTTGAAGGTTAAGAATTTCGTGCCCTACCTCGGGATTCAATATTATGCCGGTAAAATGTCCTATACTTCTTCAGGAACGTCATGGGATCCTGCCACATCCAGCATGCAGGCATATTCGAACAAGGATGAGTTAAGTGGCAACCTGATAATACCTACGATCGGGGCAAAGGTCTATTTTCTCACGGGAGATTTGAAAGCCTATATTAATCTCAACATAACAAAACCTATATTAACCGCTAAATATCAATACAATGGTGTAGAAGATACAGATGTCAGCGACAACGTAAAGGCAATTAGTATTTGGGGAGGCGAACTTGGCTTTGGAGCGGAATATTTCTTTGCCCCGCAATTCAGCATTGGTGGAGAATTTGGACTAAGGTTGATCAAAACAAAGTTTAAAGACACCTATGATCAAAATGTTTTTAATCCAATAACCGGTTTGACAGAGGTTTATCCCAGAACTCAATTGTGGAAGTCAATTGTAAGCCCAACTTATTCTAGAATCAGCCTAAACTTTTATTTTGGAACGAAACCCAAGGTATCAGATGAATAGTTGAGAGAATTTCCGAACATTTGTTTGAAATAAATAGCTATCTTTGCGCCTGCCTTACCGGATTCGCCTCGCTGCGAAGCGAGAGGCAGACTCCCGATTTTGGGAGGATTTTTATTAATTAGAATTTGTTATGTACGCAATTGTAGAGATAGCAGGCCAACAATTTAAAGTTGAGCAAGACCAACAAATTTTCGTTCATCGTTTGGATGCAAAAGAAGGAGACAAAGTTGACTTTGATAATGTATTACTTACGGATGCTGACGGAAAAGTAAAAGTTGGCGCCCCGGCTATTAAGGGAGCCAAGGTTTCGGCTTCGGTGGTACGACACCTAAAAGGAGACAAGATTATCGTTTTCAAGAAGAAGAGAAGAAAAGGATACAAAAAGAAAAATGGTCACAGACAGGCTTTTACTGAGATCAAAATAGACAAGATCAAGGGATAATTAATAAAACAGACAAAAGACAAAGGACAAAAGACAAAAGACTCTTTGTAATTAAGGGAGTGAAAAAATAAAGTCTTATGTCTTTCATCTTATGTCCTTAATTTAAAAATAATGGCACATAAAAAAGGAGCCGGTAGTTCAAAAAACGGTAGGGAGTCAGAATCGAAACGACTCGGTGTAAAAATATTCGGTGGTCAGGCTGCCATTGCGGGCAATATTATTGTTCGCCAAAGAGGAACAAAACATCATCCGGGGGATAATGTCGGTATGGGAAAAGACCATACGATTTATGCGTTGAGCGATGGTCTTGTTGAGTTTCGTAAAAAGAAAAATAATCGATCATTTGTCTCAATAATTCCTTTCGAAACTGAAGTAGCTGTTAAAAAAGTACCTGCTAAGAAGAAAGTATCGAAAAAAGTGGAGGCCGTAGTTGACGTCACCGCCGAATCCGCCTCAGGCGGAGTGGCTGTTGAAGAGACTAAGGCCAGGAAAAAAGAAACTACTCCAAAAGCAGAAATGAAGAAAGCCCCACCAAAGGCAGAGAAGTCCACCTCTCCGCCTAAGGCGGATACGGTCGATAAAAAAGCGGCTGCTCCAAAAGCGAAGAAGTCCGACTCTCCGCCTAAGGCGGATGCGTCGGATAAAAAATCGAAAGCTTCTTCGGACATTAGTAAAATGACCGTAGCAGATTTGAAGGCAATGGCAAAAGAGAAGGGTGTTAAAGGATATTCTTCGATGAAGAAGGCTGATTTGATTGCGGCTCTGAGCTAATAGAGAAATAAAGGAGAAAATTTTCCAGAACTGCTTAACTCCCTCAGTCCACCTTGCGCCTCCGCTAAAGCTACGGCGACACGCGGAAGGCGAATTGCAGGGAGTTTTTTTACAATCAAATATAAGAACGGGGTTTCACTTCCGAACAAATTTTTGATTTC
>CAZCAD010000083.1:0-3748 GCA_964496525.1 uncultured Flavobacteriales bacterium
TAGCAAGGCTTTGAAATCACGCTTTACAAATAGCATTCCTCCCTCCGCCCGTAATATTTTCATGCGGCTGAATGGAGATAATGAATCCATTTCGTGTGAGTTTCTGAAATCATCAAGCCTGCTTAGCATATCCTCCATGCCATCAAAGTCTCCGAATCGAATAATTATGCTGGTGTCGGAGTAAAAGTTTGATGCTTCAGAATGAATATGAAGTTTTTTTAGTACTTCCGCCTCTTCAGCCTTGATTTCGCTAAATATTTCTTTCGCGTTCTCAATTCTCATGTTCTTTTTGATTTTGCTCGCTTGTAATTGAGTCATCATTTCACTGCGCCAATGAATGAACAGGAGCTCATAAGAAGGGCTTAAATTTGTTCGGGACATTTCTAAACCTTTGGCAATGAGTAGCTCAGTTTGCTTGAAGAGTCCTTTGTGATAGGTTACATAAACCTTACCCAGAATTGTTAATATCTCGAGATCGTATCGATGATCACGATGGTATTCAGTCAGGGACTTTAAGAGGATATCATAGAGATGTTTCTTCTTAAATCCCAGATTCTTTTCCTTTCCTTTTTTCTTGAGGGTGGCTACCAGTTTCTCCTCGTCGTACTCAGTCATTTTGGTAAGAATATCGAAGAGTAAAATATAATCGGAATCACCTCCGTGTGATTTGGCCTGAATTTTAAAATAACGCCTTTCGCTCTTGAGCATAACATGCACTAAGTCAAATAAATGTGATGTAGATTGTCTTCCCATTTATTAAAAATTAGGTGCCAGGCTCATTTGAATGTGCTTTCAAGATAATAATTTCTAAAAACAAGATTTAGTTTAAAAGAAAATTAGCGTGTTCCATATCATCAATAAAAAGCGATTTCTTGTTACTTAGATTTCTTGTTACTTAATTATAGACTTTGTATTATTGAGAAGTATGCCCGTCAGAATCATATTCATATCGCTCCTTTTAGTTGGATTTACAGAGAAATCTTTCGCCGAAGATGTCCCTTCCCTGGAGAAGTTAATCCAAAACGTGGCCGTTGAACTCGGCTTAAATAAGAATGACATCGGCGCATACTTTCGGACCAATCCGCGCAAGGTAATTTGTCGCGACACAATCGACAGCACGGTGAAAGTACTGAGTTATACAGCCCTGGTATATTCCGGCGGGAAGGATATGTTGTACCTGGAACATGAAATTGGGGGTAAGCCTCATTTGTGCTATATGTTAATTGGGCAGACACCTCATCTGAGTTTTCGATCCAGACTGGGAAGGAGTGATTTTGAAGACAAATCGCAGGGAGCGGATTGGCTACGTTGGGAGGCTGGAGGATTGCTGATAGAAAGCTTCATGCATCAACCAATGGTAGGGGATGTTCTTGGTTACGTGAAGTCATGTCTGGGTGGTACATTTTCTTCAAGTCGCTGGGTGGTTGTCCAATTCTCATCCCTATACTACTAATCAGACGGAACAGTCGCAGAAATCCTGCGCAAATATGTACCAGGTGAAGTCTATTTCAATTAGATAGATGTATTGGTAATGAAACTCATCATCGATTTCTACGATCTCAACTAATCCGCAATTGTCGAATTTCTTCGGGATCGGGAAATCCTGATAAACAAAGTCCATCTCATCTGGAGATACAAAACTGAATTTTGGAACTTTGTCCGCTGCTAAAAGGCTGTAATAAAATCCGTTCTGAACACCTTCATAGCCCTCACAAAAATCTCCTTTGGGGAGCTTATCAGAGACTACACCATCCTGGAAGTAGAATCGATCAGAGCGCTCAGGTTCGTCTTGATACCCAAACATGCAATAGGCACCGGGATTATTAGCCGTTCCAAAAAGAATTTCGTGGTGAACGTATTGACTCAAATCAGATTTCGGACTACAGAGATCGTCTAAAAAAACAGACAAAAATTCTTCCAAACTCTGAGTAGCCTCAAGTACTTCGTATCTGATCAGTTCCTCATCATAGTAGGAGCTTTCATTTCCGTCTCCTTCACCGGCCTCGGTAAATTCGCCGATGCGCCATTCAAGTAAGATAACCGATCCGGGATTTACATCCTCAATCGGATCAAGGCAAACAACTGATTCCGTATCAAGTATGAAAGTTCGAAGAATAGCTAAGGGGTAATCATAATTGTCTATGTATTCGAGAAAAACCAGGGTATCCGTATAGACCGAATCCAAACTCCAGACTGTATCGTAACTTCTGATTTTCGAAGCAAAATATCCCTTTAGATTTATGACCTCTGTTGAATCCTCCCTTTCTTGATCATCTGATGATGCCGTTTCTTCTCCACCACATGATAATAACAGCAGACTAATGAACAAAAAGGAAAAAGTGTTGAAGTACCTTACATAAATCGAAATAAAGCCGAAGTGCATCATTTATAGGTAAAATTACTAGAAAATTCATCTAAAACTACGTACAAACACTGATTTTTGACCCGATATTTCGTACTATATTTGTCGCAGTTCTGAAACGTCAGAATTCCGAAGTAAGGTGACTCATAGTTTCACAATGCTTCAGGGTATTGCGCTCAGTCTTAGAAAATAAGTGTCTTTTCGAGCGTAAAACATTAAGTAGCAAACAAAGCCCCATCTCATTTTGATTGAGTCGAGACGAGATCGGGGTTTTGAATTATTATCATTAGACATATTAATCAGTCAATCACCCATTTAGCTCAACGGTCAAGTCTCAATCGATTTGAGAGATTAAAAAGCTGTATCTTTAGCCTACACCGACCGGCAGTCGAATTACGTTTTTATTTATACCCACGCTAAACTTTTGACCGAATGAAAAAATTATTGCTGCTTACTGTTGGACTTGGACTAACGATATCTTGGTCGCAGATAACTGAGCACGCAAGTCCTGAAATCAGTCGCTGTGGTACCGGTGAACATCAGCAAAAACTTTTCGAGGAGAATCCTGATTATAAACTGCAATTCGATTTAGAGCAGGAGGAATTTCAAAATTTCTATGAAGATTTTCTACCCACATACAGCGGTGGTGACCGAGCGGTTAAAATAATTCCGGTTGTGGTTCATATTTTACACACAGGAGGTCCTGAAAATATTTCTGACGATCAAGTTTATGATGCGATTAAACAATTGAATGAGGATTTTAGTGCGACTAATGAGGACAATGCCTTGACCGTATCTCCCTTTGATGCGATTGTGGGGGATATGCAAATTGACTTTCGCCTGGCCGGAAGAGATATATATGGAGAATGCCACAAAGGGATCACAAGAACTTATTCTCAATACACGCATGCGCCACATGATAATAACGCGGTTATCTTTACTGTTCTGGATAAACATGGAAATTGGCCACAAAATCAATACATGAATGTTTTTGTTTGTGCTAACCTTGGTGGAGCAGCAGGCTATACTAATTATCCTTCCGATTTCTTTCCACTAACCGGAATGGAAGGTGCTATTTTCATGTTATATGACTACATGGGGTCGATTGAAACTTCATCTGAATACAGGGAGCATACATTGAGTCATGAGGCGGGGCACTGGTTGAATTTGGCCCACCCCTGGGGCTCTACAAATAGTCCTGGAGATTCCGATAATTGTTTTTCTGATGATGGGGTGGCGGACACACCTAATACAGAAGGTTGGACTTGGTGCGATACGGATGGGATCACTTGCGGAAGTCTTGACAACGTTCAGAATATAATGGAATATTCTTATTGTGGAAGCATGTTCACCGAAGGTCAGGCTGCGAGATGTTTGGCTGCCCTT
>CAZCAD010000083.1:3758-9590 GCA_964496525.1 uncultured Flavobacteriales bacterium
GGTGGTGGTCGGAACAACCTTTGGACGGTTTCAAATAATCTCGCTTGTGGCGTTGAGGGAATTCTTTGTGCGGCAGATTTTACTTCTGATGCGACGGTTGTTTGTGTCGGCTTATCCGTTCAATTTTCAGATGCTTCTTATCATCAAATTACTTCTCGAACCTGGAATTTTGAAGGTGGCTCACCCACCAGCTCAACGGCTGAAGATCCATCGGTAACATACAATACTCCCGGAACTTATGCTGTGACTCTTGGTGTATGGAACGGAAGTGAATCAGAAATGATCACAAGAACAAACTACATCACGGTTTTTGATTCAATTGGCAAAGACTTGCCATATTTTGAAGGGTTTGAGAGTATGAATAACATTTATGACGGCGCGCGTTTTGCTGTTTATAATGAGAACAACGGTACTACATGGGAAGTGACGGATCAAGCAGCAGCTTTAAGCACAAAGTCGGCATGGATAAACAACTTTGGGATAGACGATGGTTTGCAGGATGAGCTCATCTCAGGCACGATAGATTTAAGCGTTATTGATACGTTGGATCCCTTGATTTTCTCTTTTGACTATTCGTATAATAAACGACATGCAGCTGATGATGAGGAACTAAGAGTGTATATTTCAAATGATTGTGGCGCAACATGGATATTGAGAGCAGTTTACGATTCCAACCAATTGACAGAAGTTGTTAGCGTTATCCCATATATCGCTATCTACGATGGTTGGTTCAGCAAAAAAGTGATTACAACAATTACACCTAAGTTCTATGTCCAGAATTTCATGTATAAAATGCAGTTCACAAATGATAACGGCAACAATTTTTTCTTGGATAATATTAAAATTTATCCGGCTTACCTGAGTGATTTGGAGGAAGCAGTGGAACAAAGTTTTAAGTTGTATCCGAACCAGACATCAACTTCACTTAATCTGATCGTTAACGGATTTCAGGCGCGTCAAATTCGAATTTACGATGTCTGCGGTCGTTTGATTGAAAGTACAGATTTTAGTGAAGAGATATCCGTTGATTATCTGTCGGCTGGAATGTATACGCTGCGGATTGTGGATGGAGACGGGGCAGTAGTTGGCACTGAGCGCTTCATCAAGAAATAAGAAAGAGAATTTTCTCAACCTCTTTTAATTCAGTGAGACAGAATTTTCGATCAGAAAATTCGTATTCGAACTGATCCCGCACGGAGTGCAACGGAGATGCGGGATCTCTTGGTTTAATTCCCCGTCCGCCTAAGGCCGGACGGAAACAAATCCGTCCCCGATTTTTGTCGGGACTCCTTTTGATACCTCGACGGCTCTGCCTCGGGTAGTTCATTCTTCGAAATTTTTGAAGCAAGACTCAAATTTCGCTTTATACTTCGCGTGAAGCTCTATCATTTCTGCATCGCCATTCGACAGATTTAGCGTGACTTGTTTTAGCGCATTCAGGGCATGCTTATTACAATCATCGAGTTCTTCGGCTTTTTGTAAGGGCTCCAACGCCTTTTTATACCATACGTCGGCCTTATTCAATAATGCATCGGCAACTTCAACGTCCGGGGCGTCATTTGATTGTTTATTCAATTCAGCTCCTTTGTTAAAATAAAGAGCTCCCAAATTAAACCAGGCGTGCGATTTTGATGGATCAACAACCGTTGCCTTTAGATAAGTCTCCACGGCTTTCTCAGCGTCGGTCTGTTCATAAAGTGTCGCGAGAGCCAGGAGCTTCAAATAGTCGTTCGGATTCTTTTCCAGGATATTTTCAAATGCGGCGATGGCTTCAGTAATTCGTTCGGGAATATTTAAAAGAATATCCAACTCCGTTGTTCCTAAATCTTGCAATGCAGTTCTGTACTGCGCCAATGTTTGATCCCAGGCTTGAACTGTCATGCTCTTTTTATGGCCTTGCTCTCGCTCGAACTCCTTTTCAAGGACTGCTTTACCTTTCCTAATGAGGCCGAGGCATTTCTCCAAATCCGATGTCTCATATAAGTAATAACGCTCAAGGCTGGCCATGCGATAATAAACATAGGCTATCAGTTGATCCGGATATTGGGGAGGATTCGTTTTGAATAGTTCAACTGACTTTTGGTAACTCTTCATTGCATCCTCGTATTTTTTTAATCCCTGAAAAAGTTGACCCTGTATGTCGTATGACAAATAATAATTTGGGTTACAGCCAATGGCAATTTCACTGTTTTTTATTCCTTCCTCTAATGTGGTTTTTTTGCCTATATCTGTCATGGTGTTTGCATAAGTGAGGTTCAGTTTATCCAAAGCAGCCTTGTTCGCGTGCTGAGTGAACTGTTCTAATTCAGACTTCACCTTTTTATCGTAGATGACATTTTTATAAGAAAGCGTCTTTTGATAATCTGACCAGCTATCGATAACGTATGATTCTGCCAACTTCATTTCGGAATCACTGACGGAATTACCCTTTACAATACTTTCGGCAATATCAACTGCAAACCCGACTCTTGCCTTGGCCCGGTAAAAATATGCCATTGCAAGATGTTTCTCATTCAGTGCAGCGGTGTCTTTTAAGGCCGTACTTAATTCTGAATATGCTTTTCGGAAGTTTCCTTGTTCACACTCAATTTGACCGGCGACTACTTTGGATGTTTGTCCATGGAGATTAACACTTAGCAATAAAATGAGGCTGGCGAATAATTTCATCGTAAATCAATTTTATACGAATATAGCCAGCCGAAGAGAAAATGTGTTGCGGATTGATGATCAATTGATTATAGCTGTATTAGAATAGCAATTCGAAAAAGAGCAATGTAAAGGCATACATCGCGGCATATAGGATAACTAAAGAACCAATTACATGAAATACCTGAATTAATTTTTGTTTTTTTTCGATACAATATTTCCTTGATTTGAAGGCATAGACCAATCCTATAATTGCCAGGCCGACGGCTGAGGTGCCTCCATAAATCATCAAGAGTGTACCGATGAAACTAACTCCAATTACAAATTGACCGGAGATCCAAAGTATCGCGACCATTCCCGCTAAGCCTACGGCCGAGAGCAGAAAAATAAGTGATATCAGGCGATATTTTGTAAGTTGTTGCTCTTCATAATTCTTTTCTTCTTCCTCGTCTGAGGCGGATTTCGATTGAGGAGTGAAACCTTCAATCCGTTTGTCGAAGTCGGCATCGTCATTGAGCGCATCTCTTGGGAGATCTGAGTCCTTTTTACTAAAAATGATGGAGCCTGAATTTTTGACTACATCAACCGGTACTTCTCCTTGTTCTGTACCTTTTTCCTCCCTAATATTGACTTCATCAAATGCATTCCACTTAGAATCCGACGTCGAGGAATTGTCTTCATTTGGTTGTATAGGATCATTATAATCCGCACTTAATGGTTTTAAATTCAGATACTTTTTCTTTAGGAAGGAGGAATTATGGCAGGATCCAAGCCCGAATGCCAATAATAATATTGTGAGAGAGGAAGTACGCATAGCTCTATAAGTATATCGTATTTAAGATAGAAAACACCTATTTAGTGTCTATTTTGGACCAGATACTACTTATAACGAAAAATAGATCATTTAGCCTTCCTAATGCATGATTTTTATAATTTGACATAGGTAATTAATTAAGACACTTTTGAAAGATGATTCCTATTCATGGATTTCAGGACGATGGTCAACAGGAGTTGAGGGTAGTCAAATTAGACTCATTGACGCACTACGATACTTCCGAGATGCATCGACATTCCTACTTCGAATTGTTTGTTTTTGAAAAAGGAGATGGTGTTCATGATATTGATTTTGAAACCTTTCCGATCAAATCTAATTCCATTCACATCGTTGCGCCCGGGCAAGTTCATTTGGTCAAACGAGAATTGGATACCAATGGATTTGTCATACTTTTTGAAACTTCTATTTTTGAGAACAACAGTTTGATCCTTAATTTTTTATACGACCGAATTTGCCATGGAGTAACGGAAATGTCGCCATCCTTTTCATTTACAGAGGAGATTCAAGAACAGGTACTGGAGATTACTTATAATATGTGGGTCGATTTTAATTCAGACAATGAGTTGAAAAATGATTTCATTCTTAATAATCTCTCAATTCTCTGTATTCACTGCATTAGAGCCATGGAGGACGTTCAGCCGATATTATCTAAAAATCAAGATATCTACGGTAATTTCAGAAGACTTCTATTCAATAAATTTCGGAATATTAAACAGGTGAAAGGATATGCTCGGGAATTGAACATTTCTGAGAAGCAGTTGAATGATGTTGTGTCAAAAAGAACGGGTTTTTCATGCAGTGCGCTCATTTATCGTCAAATAATTTTAGAAGCTAAGAGGCTTCTTAATGGAGGCCTTTCTGCTAAAGAAGTAGCTTATGATCTGAATTTTGAAGATCCTGCTCACTTTTCGAAATTTTTTAAAAAGCAGACGACCATTTCCCCTTCAGATTTCCAAAAAAGACAAGCTTAAGTAAGAATTGTACATGGCCTCAATGTAGTTTCTTGCCGAGCTTTGTTATTGAAATTTAAAAACTACGTGATGAAATGGATTATTCTAATAATGCTCGCTTTTTCGTCATCGGAATTACCGGCACAAAGTACCTGGTACCAAATTGATGTTGGTACGACGAAAGATTTAAGGGCGATTAGTTTCGGTTCCAATATAGTTGGATACATTGCCGGTGAGGACAGTCTTATTTTAAAAACAACCGATGGCGGTAAGACTTGGTTCGAACTTGATTATAGCGGTATTGCTCTAAGCTTGGGTGTTGAATTCACCGACATAGAATTTCTATCTGAGAACAAAGGCTACATCTTAACAGGACAGAATGGATCAACGTATAAAACATCTGATGGTGGATTGAATTGGACTTCCATCGGTTCTTTGTCTTCGATTTGCTGGGCAGAAACGATGTACATATTTTCGGAGGACAATGGAATAATAGGAGGCTCAGGTTGTTTTATAGGAGAACAAATAGATGTTTTAACCACTGGAAGTGTCTCTGCCGCTATCCTGAATTCTCCCGGATGGGATTCATCGGAGCGAATTATGGACATTGATTTTCTCGATAATTCGTTCGGCTTGGCCGCGTCTTCCGGAGGGCGATTATACAGAACCACCGATGGCGGTCTTAATTGGGACAGTATTCCGAGTTCATTGACAGGAATGCCTTTGACCTCTGTTCAAATATTGGATAGTGATACCGCCTTTGCAGGATATATTGCTTCGGGTGGAGGTTTCGGAATGTTAAAGTCTGTTGACGGGGGTATTAATTGGTTTATGGATTTGTCCGCGGCAACATTTTGGTATCCTGATTTTAACTGTTTGGAAAAGGACGGAGAAGGTACAATCTACTGTGGAGCAGAGCCGTCTTTTGGCCTTGGAGGCCTGATGTTTGAGAAGAAAGCAGAAGCTGGATGGACTTTTACGAACATTGACAAAGCCGTTAACGATATCGATTCTTATAGCGGATCAATTGCATGGGCGATAGGAGATTCGGGATATGTAATCGTCAATGTTAATCCAATAAATTTGGGCATCGCTCAAAATGATGACAGGGATTCAAAATTGATCTTATATCCGAACCCATCCAATGACTATGTCTATTTAGAAATTCCGTCTGAAATGAATCAACAAAATTTCAGAGTTGAGATTTATAATATGCTCGGAGCTTTAATTTATTCACAAGTGAACAAGAAAATAATTGATGTTCGAGATTTTGAGAGCGGAATTTATCAAGTCCAACTGAAAAACAAAGCACAACAGTACGCCTCAAAACTAATAGTAGATTAAGTTCTGAAATAAAATCTCCGAACCCGCTTTCGTGCGAACAAGCCAGGACGCCTGCCA
>CAZCAD010000084.1:0-9567 GCA_964496525.1 uncultured Flavobacteriales bacterium
CAATTTGTATATCTCCCTTTGACGGATTTGGATAAACAGTCAAGGAACCGGAATTGCTTTGATCTATTCCGACGACCCAGCCATTAATCAAATCAATTCGCTCGTTTTCCAGCACTCCTCTCATCAAAGCAATTTGGCCATCAGTGAATGAATTTTGACAGGATTCGGCTGAATAATCCATGTAATTCTCAATCATATCGGGTAAATCTCCCAAAGTCCCGATTGCATCAACACAGGTGTTTTTGGTATCATCACAATCCTGATTCGATTCAGCATCGGCATTCGGTGTGTCATCGATTCCGTCCTCCTCGCTGCAATCACCATCTGCCCAGATATGCCGCAGTCCTAAATAGTGACCAACCTCATGCGTGGTGGTTCGACCTAATACGGTAATTGGCCCACCTCCCAAATCCAAAACATTCGGATTATTTGCTCCAAACGCCTCGTACTGTATCACGATGCCATCCGACATTCCATCCGATGATCCCGGAGGCCAGTTTGGTAAACCATCCGGTGGTGTTGCATATCCCAAAACCACGGGCGTTCCAAATAATGACATATCACACACCCATATATTTAGATAAAAAGCCTGATTCCAGGGATCAATTCCACCATCCGCAGTTGATTTAACTCCTTCTGCCGGAAAACCGCCAACTCCCAAAAATGAGCCGACAGTAGTCAACGTTCGTGTAATTCCATCTGTCGGATTCCCCCAGGGATCGATACTTGCCAATTCGAACTGAATGAATGAGTCTCCGACAATTGTATTGAAAGTATCTCTGAGGTTAATAGTGTCGGCATTTAATCTGCGGTAATCATTATTCAAAGACTGAATCTGATTGAAAATCACGCTATCGTCTAAATTTTCAGCCGCGTCTTCATATACAATATGAACTACAACCGGAATTGTATAAACCTCGGCTCTATCTCCGGATCCCGCCATTGCCTTAGCTCGTTCAAATACCTCATTGACCTGATCCATATATCCCGGATTTATTTGGTCGTAATAAAGTAAGGCGGAGTGGGTTCCACAATGTTGTAGATCCTGTGTGAAGGTGGTTCCGTACAAAAAGGTTGCGACTATTAGTAAAGTGCTTTTCATGCTAATGAATTTTGATTGATCGAATATAATGTCTAACAATACTATGCCAACATAATTATATGTGTTTGACCGGCGGTTCAGAGCGAATGTTAAAGGTCGGGAAAAATCGGAAACATCACAAATTCAGGAATTACAGGACCGATTGGACATTCTAAAAGTAACTAACTTCGTCTTGAATGTACGAACACCTTCGAGATAAGATCAGAACAGTACCGCATAGTCCCGGAATTTATCAATATTACGATAAAAACGGTACGATCATCTATGTGGGTAAGGCCAAGAACCTGAGGAAACGGGTTCAATCGTATTTCACCAAATCACATGATTCAGGTAAAACGCATTTGTTGGTGAAGCGAATTTCGGACATTAAATACCTGGTTGTTGAAACCGAGATTGATGCGCTGTTGCTTGAGAATAATCTGATTAAAAAATATCAGCCTAAGTACAACATTCAGTTAAAAGATGACAAGACTTATCCATGGATTTGTATAAAGAATGAGCCTTTTCCACGTGTTTTTTCGACTCGTAAGGTTATTCGGGACGGCTCAAAATATTATGGTCCTTATGCATCGGTTCGCATGATGAGAACATTACTGGATTTGGTCAAAGATGTATATCCTTTGCGTAATTGTAATTTGAATTTATCTGAAAAAGCAATCGCTAAAAAAAACTACAAAGTCTGTCTTGAGTATCACATCGGAAATTGTAAAGGTCCATGTATTGGAGAGGAGAATGAAGACGCCTACAATACATATATTGGTGAAATAAAGAAGATTGTGAAGGGGAACGTGACTTCTGTTATCCGGGAACTCAAAACACTAATGAATAAGAAGGCTGATACATTGGAGTTCGAAGACGCTCAGAATATTAAAAACAAAATCTCAATTCTCAAAAATTACTACTCAAAGTCGGCAGTTGTATCACCGAGCATTCACAATGTTGATGTCATCTCAATGGTAGAAGATGATAAGAATGCCTTTGTTAATTATTTAAAGATTAATAACGGCGCCATTATTCAGGGCCATACGGTAGAAGTTCGTAAAAAACTGGATGAAACACCTGAGCAGATAATCCCTTTCGTCCTCATTGAGATGCGTACAAGATTTGGAGAAGATGCTGATGAGATTGTCTGTGAGATGGATTTTTCCGATCAGTTTAGGGATCTAAAATTTACGATAGCACAACGGGGAGACAAAAAGGCTTTACTTGACCTTTCTTTACGAAACGCAAAGTTTTATATGCATGAAAAACACAAACAGGAAAAGCTGAAAAATCCTGAGCGGCATACGGAACGGATTATGGAAACCATGCAAAAAGATTTGCGATTGACTGAATGGCCGATTCATATTGAGTGTTTCGACAATTCAAATTTTCAAGGAACAAACGCCGTGGCAGCATGTGTCGTTTTTCGAAATGGAAAACCGGCCAAGAGAGACTATCGGCATTTTAACATCAAAACTGTGAAAGGTCCTGACGACTTTGCCTCTATCGAAGAAGTGGTTTATCGGCGATATAGAAGGCTGGTCGAAGAAGAGGCCGGGCTGCCTCAGCTCGTGATAATTGACGGTGGAAAGGGCCAACTCAGCTCAGCCATGAAGAGCATAGAGAAATTGGGTCTGAAAGGAAAAATTACCGTTGTAGGAATTGCGAAAAAACTTGAAGAGATTTATTTCCCGGGTGATTCAATTCCGATTTATATAGATAAACGTTCTGAATCCTTAAAGGTCATTCAGCATTTACGAAACGAAGCGCATCGATTCGGGATTAACCACCACAGAAATAAAAGGAGTAAGGGCGCATTAGCAACCGAGCTTTGTCAAATTCCCGGTGTTGGTGAAAAAACGGCTCAGGATTTAATTCGATATTTCAAATCGGTAAAACGAATTAAAGAAGCGTCAGAAAAAGAGATTGCGGAAGTAATTGGGACGGCGAAAGCGAAGATTTTGAGGGGGTATTTTAGGACGGCGAATTCTTAATTAGGTGAGGGATCACTTCATTGTGATTGAAATCTTCCCAAATTAAAACTAAAATTCTCGAGTCCAGTTGATGATAATAACTGTTAGCCCATTGATTGAAAAGGCTAATGAGAGTGTCAACGCTTTCGGGCAAATCATAATGACCTTCAGCGAAACAGATAAATACTTTGTTATCAGCGACACACGGGAGTAATTTTTCGAAATCCAGACGCAACCCTCCATGGGAGCGATCACTCAACTCACTTTCAACAGCTAAATTCAGGGACGAAAAATAGTCCGCATTTGTGGAATACCAGATTAGATCGAACAACCATTCCCCGTCATGGATAGTTGAAGACACTCCGTAATTCTTTTCCTTACCTAAGTTCCCAAACCTTACCTTGATCTCCTTTGTTAGGTAGCTTGTCGAAAAGGAATTTCCACTGGCGTCAAACTCATCAACCAACCTCTTTAGAATTTCAAAAATCTCTTTTTCAACCTCGTCAAGGTGTTCGTGATCATTTTTGAACTGTCCATTGTAACGTCGCTTCATTCTATGATAATCTGACGATATGCCTGACCATTTGGCGAAGAAACTTTGAGCAAATACATACCACTTTCAACGTTGAAAAGAGAAATATCTTCTTTTAGATACTGAACCACCTGATGATGAATCTTCTGTCCAAGCGAGTTGAATATTTCGATCTCTAAATCGCTGTCAAATTCGGTAAATTCTACGGTAAAATTGCCATTGGATGGGTTCGGAAAGACCTTGATTTGTTGACTTTCTCCTAAATCTTCCACTCCTAAGCAATCAACTACGTTTATAGTTACAGAATCGGAAGATGAACAGCCATGGCTATTCGTATAAGTGTAAGTTGTTGTATAAGTACCGGCGCTCAAACCTGTCGGATCAAAAAATCCTCCAGAAACGCCGGTCCCTGAATAAACGCCACCCGAAGGTGAAGCAAGTGGCAGCAATATCGGACCGCCTTGCTCACAAATCGGCGTGCTGCTATATTCTAAAATTCCGACCGGTGGATTGGACGAGGGGTTTACTGTCTGTTCAAAAATACTATCGCAACCGGCGATGGTCAAGAGCGAGTCATAATATGTTCCCGGAAAAAATTCATAAGCGCCGAAAACAAGCACAGAATCAAAAGGACAAATAAATGCATCCGGCATTACGGTAAAGTAAATTGGGTTGACAATCAGGTCTTGAATGATAATTGAGTCACAGCCCTTTGTTGTCAGTAGGGAATCGTAAAATGTCCCCGAGGCTAATTCATAAGTACCAAAAATAAGAGAGCTGTCTCCACTGCAAATATTAATGATCGGCTCCATGTTCGCGTAAGTCGGATTGACAATCAAGGTCGTTTCTACAATGCTGTCGCAACCCAGGGCAACTGAAACCAAGGTATCAAAATAAATCCCGGCGCTAGTTTGCCAGGCAGATTGAAGGAAGGATGAATCGCTGTCACAAATCTCAATTGTTTGAAAAGCGTAAGGTAGATAGACCGTATATAATCCAACCATTTGAACATCACAGCTTGCGCATGTCAAGGGAGTAGATGCCACCCAATTGACAAACTCATCCATATTTGTCAGAACTCCATCGTTTCCATTGATTGTAATATCCTGAACTGTTGTGCTCCCGTAGCTGTCTTCGAAATTAAAGAAGGCGACCAATCCATTTTCGGATCCCATTAGACAGGAATCTAAATCATCACTGATCTCCGTTGAAGATTTGACAGTGTTGTAAACACGAACCTCTTCTATATCGCCTTTATAAGGTTCGGTCTCTGTCCCATTTGTTCCTAAAATCAAATTCATTGAAGGATCTGAAGCTGTTCCAAATTGAGAAGGAAATGTCCCAACTGAAACGCCATCAATAAATGCTTCAGTGTCGGTACCATTATCCACGAACGAAAATGTTTGCCAGGCATCCGCTGAAACCGCCGTTGCGATTGTTTCGATTGTTGTTCCATTATCGAATCCAATGCCTGTTAAATCAGTTAATAAGTGAAACGAATATCTTCTAAACGTGCCGGTCGGATTTTCGAATGCCAGAAAAGTTTGAGTTGCCGAAATACTCGCAGGACGCAAAAGCACTTCTATTGTTCCATCCGTCAGATCGTAGGCAGGAAGATTGGGAATCAAAACATGATCATCCAGGCCGTCAAAGTAGAGCGCATCGTCCTCACCCAGCGAGTAAACATTATAAGTCGTTTCTACATTCACTGCGCCTGTATTAAAGCCCAACGGGCCGCCGACACCTTGAAGCGGGCCATCTACCACAGAATCATCCGCATCATCTCGCAAAACATAACTCACCCCTAAATCAGAATTGACAAGACTGATCATGGTACTGTCTCCAATGCAAATCACGGAATCTGCCTGCGTAGAAGCGTAAGAATTTAAAGTTGTGAAATCACCGTCCAGGAGTGGTGACCAAAAAGCTTGTTCTGTAGACATCCACTCAACTCCAAAGCTGGCATCGTCAGTATCGTCCGATAAATATGCCCGAATAAAAATTCCTCCTTGTGGACTAATTGGAGCTGACGCAGGAATGGTTTCAATAAAGGTGGACGCCAGTCCCAATACTTCTACAGCCAGTATAGGGTTTGAATTTGGAGATACAAACAACCATGACAAATCCTGCTCGGTAAAAGAATTGATTCTAAACTGAATATTCGTATGCCCGCAAAAATTAATCACCTTCTCCATTATCACCTGATCCGTTATGGTCGAAGAAGAAGTCGTTCCTGTACTACTAAAAACGGGCGCGGTTGAGGTTAAGGGAGCCCCGGCAAACCATGGAAGTCCCCAACTATCTATGCCTGTGAACACAGTTCCGATGGGCGGCAAGGATGTCGGCGCAAAAGGACCCAGGGCCGGAGTGAGCTCATAAGTATAGACATTAATCGGTTGCGCAAAAGCTTGTATCCCGACAAACAACAGCAGATTTAGTAAGAGTAAGTTCATCTTCAATCGCAATTTCATTCCGAATTAAATATAACGGAATTCTTTCTGTTAACCATGTTTGATCATCGAATATCCTAAAGACCAGGCGTTCGGCTAATTCGTAGGGTCTGGCTATAATTTTCTATTTTTACCGAAAGATGTATTGTATTATGCTACAATCTATGACAGGATTTGGGAAGGCGACCGGCACTTATTCGAACAAAAAGATATCCGTCGAAATTAAATCCCTTAACAGTAAAAATCTGGATCTTCACATCCGCATGCTTCCTGTTTACAGGGAGCGCGAAATAGGATTGCGAAAAAAAATTGGCAAGGTGCTCGATAGAGGAAAAATTGAGTGTGTGATTAACGTTGAAACGAATGGTGATAATAAAGAATTCACTATCAACAAAGAATTAGCGGGTAATTATTATTCTCAGATAATGGAGCTGGCAAATCATCTTGAGTTGAAATCCGAGGACGTTCTTAACACTATTCTCAAAATGCCGGAGATTTTCACCTCAGAAACTGAGGATCTCGATGATGAGGAGTGGAACTACATTGAAGGATTGGTTGAACAGGCATTGGAAAAGCACATTGAGTTTCGAAATTCTGAAGGAGCGGCGTTGAAAGAAGAATTTGAGCTTAGAATTAATAATATAAGGGATGCCTTTGCCAAGGTTCCGGAATTTGAAGATGTCAGGATTGAAGGCATAAAAAAACGAATAGAAACTAATTTGGAGGAATTCATCGGAGGTGTTAAGGTGGACAAAAATCGATTCGAACAGGAATTAATTTATTACCTCGAAAAAATTGATATCGCCGAGGAAAAACAACGCTTATCTAAGCATCTTGACTTCTTTTTAGAGACGCTTTCGCAGGATAGTTCTCAAGGGAAAAAGCTGGGCTTCATCTCTCAGGAAATTGGTAGAGAGATTAATACGCTGGGATCGAAGGCTTATCATCCTGAGATGCAGAAATTGGTTGTGCAAATGAAAGATGATTTGGAGAAAATTAAGGAACAAGTTTTGAATACTTTGTAATTGGTGAATTGGTGAATTTTTGAATTGTTGAATTTTTGAATTATTGAATAGTAGGATGATAAATACAGACTTTGTAGAGGAGCTGAAGAATAGAACGAAGAATTTTGCTCGCGACATTGTTTACTTCTATAGAGACTTGCCAAGAAAAGGTGAGTTTGAAGTAATTGGTAAACAGCTTTTAAGGTCCGCGACTTCCACTGCTGCCAATTATAGAGCGAGTTGCAGGGCAAGGTCGCAAGCGGAGTTCATTGCAAAATTGGGTATTGCAGTTGAAGAAGCAGATGAATCCGTTTTTTGGCTTGAACTTGCAGATGAACTTGAATTTGAAAAAGGTGATCGGATTGGAAAATTAAAAAAAGAAGGAGAGGAGATAATGAAAATTCTTGCGGCCTCAAGAAGAACCGCAAAGGCTAATAGGTAAATTGTGGTTTCCCAAGAAGAAAATAAAACTCAAAAAATCAACAATTCAAAAAATCAAGAATTGTGTCACAGAGAGCACAAAGAAGCAAGATACCAGGCCGAGTTCATCGCGAAACAAGGTATTGTGGTAGAAAAGGCAGACGAATCAGTTTTTTGGCTTGAACTTGCGGATGAGCGTGAAATCGAAAAGGGTGGTCGAATCGGAAAACTGAAAAAGAGGGGGAAGAAATAATGAAAACTCTGGCAACCTCAAGAATAACTGCAAAGGCTAATAGGTAAATTGTGGATTCGCCAGACGAAGAAAATACAACTCAAAAATTCAACAATTCAAAAAGTGAAAAATTGGGTAAATGCCTCATATTTTCTGCTCCCTCAGGCGCAGGCAAAACAACCCTCGTTCATTATCTTTTAAATGAGTTGGATAATCTCGCCTTTTCGGTTTCGGCTTGCAGTCGCGATCCTCGTACAGAAGAAAAGGATGGGATAGATTATCATTTTTTATCCGTCGAAGAGTTCAAGCAAAAAATTGAGAATGATGACTTCGTGGAGTGGGAAGAGGTTTACGAGAACAATTTCTACGGTACGCTAAAGTCGGAAGTTGAAAAAAGTTGGGCAGCTGGAAAAATGGTTTTATTCGATGTGGATGTCGAAGGTGGGATCAATCTGAAAAACTACTTCGGTGATCAGGCCATGTCAATCTTTATTCATCCCCCCTCAATCAAAATTCTGGAACAGCGATTGCGTAATCGTAAAACAGATAGCGAAGAGAACATTAAAAGGAGACTCGCAAAAGCAAGTCAGGAACTGTCAAAAGCAGCTCAATTTGATACAATATTGATCAATGATGAACTGCAAGAGGCTTGCATTCAATTAAAATTGTTGACTCAGGGCTTTCAAGAAAGATGAACAAAGTCGGACTATACTTTGGATCCTACAACCCGATTCATAATGGGCACATTAAAATTGCTAATTATTTCGTTTCCCTGACAGATATCGATGAAGTGTGGTTCGTTGTTTCACCTCAAAATCCATTGAAGGCGGAGGACAACTTGATTAATGAACAGCATCGTTTGAATATGGTCCGAGATGCCCTTGAGGATCATGAAAAGTTAAGAGCCAGCGATCTTGAATTTGAACTTCCGAAACCATCTTATACTATAGCTACATTAAATGAATTGACAAAGAGATTCGATGATCGTCTCTTCCATATTATCATGGGAGAGGACAACCTTAGAGGTCTTCATCTGTGGAAGGAATATCAAAAAATTCTGGACGATTACATCATCTATGTCTATCCCCGTTTGCCCGATCCGAGACAAGAACTTCCTGAAAGAGAATTGATGGCTTTGGACAACATACGTTATCAAAAACACGCTCCCGTGCTGGACATTTCATCTACTTCAATTAGAAGGGCGCTAAAGAAAAATGAAAATATCTCATCTTTCGTGCCGGAAAAGGTCTTTGATTATATTAAGACCGTCAACTTATACAGCTAATGACAGAGATAATAACCGCATTACATATTATTTTCATTGTTACTTGGTTTTCGGGCCTCTTTTACATTGTTCGCCTCTTCGTATATCAAACTGAAGCGCAAGAAAAAAGTGATGAAGAGAAGGCGATTTTAATTCCTCAGTATCGCCTAATGGCAAAACGACTCTGGTATGGAATCGCCTGGCCGTCCTTTATTTTGACATTGGTTTTAGGGCCCTGGTTGATTTATTTGAAACCGGGACTACTTGATGTAACCTATATGCAAATTAAGCTCTTGATGGTCGTAGGATTAATCATTTACTTCTTTGTCTGCCACATCATGTTCTTAAAGTTCCAAAATGGCGATGGTACGTTATCAGGATCATTTTTTAGAATTTGGAATGAAGTCGCAACTCTCTTTTTGGTTGCTATCGTTTTTATCATTGTTTTGAGAGACAATATGAACTGGATCTATGCAACCCTGGCATTTTTAGGCTTGGGAATTTTGCTGATGATTGCGATTAAGGTTTATAAATCAATGCGAGAGAAATAGACTTAACGGATTAGCCTTTTACTTCCCTATTACCAAGTTACGGGGAGTTACAGGCAC
>CAZCAD010000085.1:0-9521 GCA_964496525.1 uncultured Flavobacteriales bacterium
TGTGCCGCTTAAAGAAGGCGAAAAGGCCCATTAGCGTCGCTTAGGAATAAAATTTTAATAAAAACCCTGATCCGCCTCAGGCCGATCAGGGTTTTTTTCATTTCTAAAATCTCCGAAGCGATTGGCGCAGGAGATACCCCAAGATGGTTATCTTTGGATTTATCCTCCTGGCAGAGGCAACAAAATCAATTTGGATACATTCGATTACAATAGTGATGAGCGCTCACCGCAGGAAGAGGACTTGGACAAAGTCTTACGCCCGAAGCGGTTCGATGACTTTGCAGGCCAGCAAAAGGTAATTGATAATCTCGAAATTTTTGTTGAAGCAACTAAACAAAGAGACGAATCGCTGGATCACGTTTTACTTCACGGTCCTCCGGGCCTGGGTAAAACCACATTGGCCAATATTATCGCCAATGAGCTTGGGGTTGGAATCAAAGTGACTACCGGTCCTGTTCTGGATAAACCCGGAGATCTTGCCGGACTGCTCACGAATCTGGAAGAAAATGACGTCTTGTTTATTGATGAAATTCATCGATTGAGTCCGCTGATTGAGGAATACCTCTATTCGGCGATGGAAGACTATACAATCGATATCATGATCGATTCAGGTCCAAGTGCCAGAACCGTGCAACTGACGCTAAATCCATTTACCCTGATTGGGGCCACAACTCGTTCCGGATTGTTGACTGCCCCATTGCGTGCACGTTTTGGAATTAACAGTCGCCTGAAATACTATGATGCTGAAGTCCTATCCGGAATCGTACATCGTGCTGCCGGAATTTTGAAAATCGAAATAAAGGATGAGGCCGCGATAGAAATAGCCGGACGAAGTAGGGGTACACCGCGTATTGCAAACGCCTTGCTTCGTCGGGTAAGGGACTTTGCCCAAATCAAAGGCGACGGAACGATAGATTTAAAAATTGCCAATTTGGCGCTGGAAGCCTTAAATGTAGATAAGTACGGACTGGATGAAATGGATAACAAAATCCTCTCTGTAATCATTGAAAAGTTTAGTGGCGGTCCTGTTGGAATGACAACGATTGCAACAGCGGTTAGTGAAAATGCAGGGACGATTGAAGAGGTGTACGAACCTTTCTTAATCAAAGAAGGATTTCTGATGCGAACGCCGAGAGGAAGAAAAGCGACAGAGAAGGCATACAAGCATTTGGGATTGGATCTGGGGTCTGTTCAAAGCGGATTGTTTGAATGAAAAAGGCTGAACTCAGTGCAGCTATAAAAAATAAAGCTGAGCAGCTTGGTTTTCTTAGCTGCGGTATTTCCAAAGTCGAATTTCTCGAAAAAGAAGCAGCGCATTTAGAGAGTTGGTTAAAAAATGGATATCACGGCAAGATGTCCTACATGGAAAATAATTTTGACAAACGATTGAATCCCGCCCTTTTAGTGGAAGATGCAAAGTCAGTCATCTCTGTTCTCGTCAACTACTATCCCAAAAAAGACCTCTTTTCCAATAAAGGGCTGAAAATATCCAAATATGCTTACGGAGAAGACTACCACACTGTAATCCGCTCTCGATTACAACAATTGCTCGATTATATTGAGTCGCTTGCCGGCCAAAGAAACGCCAGGAGCTTCACCGATTCTGCTCCGGTGCTTGATAAGGCCTGGGCTGAACGAGCAGGGTTGGGCTGGATTGGTAAAAATGGAAATTTACTCTCTAAAAAAGTGGGCTCCTTTTTCTTTATCGGCGAGATAATAATTGATCTTGAACTTGACTACGATCATCCTTTGACAGACCACTGTGGAAGCTGTACAAAATGCATTGACGCCTGTCCAACAGAAGCCATTATTAAACCAAATTTAATAAACGGTTCAAAATGCATTTCCTACCTGACAATCGAATTGAAAGATGAAATTATTCCTACTGAGTTTAAAGGAAAAATGGAAAATTGGGTATTCGGCTGTGATATTTGTCAAGATGTTTGTCCCTGGAATAGATTTTCCAAACCACATGAATATCCCGAATTTGAACCGCATGAAGATTTAAGTTCCTTCGACTTGGCAGAATTGAGTCGAGATTCATTTAAGACGCTATTTCAAAACTCAGCCGTTAAACGAACGAAGTATTCAGGACTAAATAGAAACATCGACTTTTTGAAACCCGTTTAGGGTTCGACGAGCGGAGTCAAATAAAAAATTACGAGTCGAGTCAAATAAAAAAAAATCTGACGCACTCTGCCTTAGGCGGATCGGTCAGGGTGGGAATTTTAAGTTCTTAGTTATTAAGCTTTCGTAAAAGCCAGTCGGAGTATTTCCGGATATTTCTTTCCAAACATGGATAAACACCAAACTCTAAATATTTCCAACTCCTCTGACTTGATCCATGAAATCGCTTTAGCTAATTCCTTTTGAAATAAAATACGGTCAAAACTAACCTTTGTTAGTATCTCCTTGCATAATTCTAACATAAAAGTACTTTTTGTAAAACGTTCGCTAAATATATGCAATTATTCGAATAAGCGTATGGTACTCAGCGATTAACTTATCAACAATTCCAAGGTAAATCGTTTAAATTTGGACCCTTTACCGTAAGACGTTTAAGTTGACCTACTATTGCACAGATTTACAAAAAAATGTTAAAGCCTTTAAGATTGAATTTTCGGACTTTGAAAACGGTAATTAGTCGACAACTAAAGATATCAGATTCAAGATTCCGGAAGAAATATCCGTGGCTCTAACGATATATGTTCCGGCACTTAATTCGGCGATAGAAATCTGCTGTTTCGTAAAACTTCTTGTCTTAAAAACAACAGATCCCGAAACATCAACAATTGAGATATCGAACTCAGATTCGGAGTCAGATTTTAGAAAGAAATAATCCGTAGCCGGATTTGGATATACCTCAAGTGCCGGATTTTCTACTTGCTCTTCCTTCATTCCAATGGTAGAGCTAAGAACTTTGACATACTTTACACCGCTGGGGGAAGTAGCATCTGCATATATCACATGCATTACGTCACCTGACAAAACGATATCCGGTTTAGATTGCGTTCCTGGTTTATCAGTGACGTTCAAAGCGTTCGCAGAATCAAGGCCAGTGATTCCGGTAGCTGAGACGTTTATGAAAACATCACCGCTTTGCTCAACTTCCTCAAAAACAACAGCGATATTTACACCTTCAATTGATAGCTGCGGATAATTCAAACCAAGTCCATTTCCGGTAACCGACTTAATTTCTACTTCATTCACCGTGGATAAGGAGGGGACATCGTATTCATTGGCAAAAACTTTATAGTCAAGGCCGACTTTTGTTCTGTACATACTTACTATCGTTTGAGCGTCCAAATAATGTGCATCTGCCCCTGTACTTGGACAGGTCGTCACAACCCATAAATGTTCGTCAATTGAAAGTAAATCCGTAAATGTCACTCCTCGATCATAGGATACGACCGCTTTTATATCACGAATATTGGATTGATTATTTCTGAAAAAGACGATTACATAATTGTCGTTGACGATTATTTCAGGTTGGCAGCATTCGCAGGCCTGATCTCCAAAAGGACTCGTGACCGGCACCTCTGATTCAAAAGTAGCCCCTCCATCCGTAGATCTTGTCACAACATATTGCGGATCTATACTGGCAGCATCTTCATGAAGAAAAGCCACGTAAATAGTATCATTCAAAACAGCAATGTCCGGGTATACACCAAAGTTGGAAGATAAATTATCTATCCGTACCGTGTCGCTCCAATTATTGCCATTATCGGTTGATTTAACCAGGTAAATTCCTCCATTTTCATAATCGTTCTCCTTGAAAGCGACAAATACATTATCTCCTTCAACGGCTAAATCCGGTCCACTCCAATTGTAACTTAAGGCCGGTAATCCAACTGGATTTAGTTGAACAGGTACTGTAAAAGCACCGGCACCGTCATACTTCGAAAAATATAAATCGTTAAACCCGCCACTTGTCCATATGACTCCCGGCATACCATCATTTAACATTTCAATTTGCGGATGATTATACCCCAATCCGGTTCCAATATCAAGAGGGCCTTCCACAACTTCAGTTTGTGAAATGGAATACGAACTTCCAAGAAGTACTAGAGAGACTAAATAGCTAAGATTTTTCATGGTACAAATGTATTTATTAAAGAATTAAAAGTCAATTAAAAATGATGATCGATAACCTGCAGGACTTCATATGTCTCTTTGTCATAAACGTAGATGATGAAATGCATATCGTTGTTGGTTAATCCTTGAGGTAATTCATAAGAAAAATCGGTGACAATTTTTGTTCCAGCTGATGTTCCTCTGTCGCTTACAGTTCTTCCCCATGTTTCAGAGAAAATATTTCCGATATGCACGTTATGATGATCATAGTCAGGGATATCTCCGACTCCAAATTCTTTTTGCCAATCGATTATTTGATTTTGTAAGGCGTAAACCACAATGTTATATTCTCCCGACAGATCATTAATATATTCAGTTTCTACGTGCAGGAAAACTGCATTTGTAGATGGGAAATAATTCGACTCGGATTGAAGGTTTATATCCAGAGGTGAATTTAATACCGAATCGACCATATCACCCCAAGCGGGAGAATTAAGGAAAAACAATCCAGCGTTCGAATATCGATTTATACATCCTTGTGGATTTGCGTTAAAGCCAACGGACATTTGAAAAAATGCCGCTGCCATTTCCGTGCCCTCAGACGTCGTAAAGTCTCTCGTGTACATTCCGCTTGCGTTGACTTCCTGGAAGCTCGAAATACCATCGTTATCTGCTCCTGCATGTATGGAGGCCACAAATACACGTCCAGGGTTAGCATCCTCTAAAGACTTGGCATTGTTATTGGCCGCAGGACAAAATGTACATTGATGACCTGTATAATCTTCTATTAGAGCATTTTTCAAAGTGTTTGTATTCTGAGTGAATGTTGGGAAATCATACTCCAAATAAAAATTTCCGGGATACAAGGTAGTGTCCAAGGTTGTTTGGATAATCACCGGTTGACTAATTTTGTCACATGAAATTATACACGACGCAACTACAATCAAACCAAAAAATGAGTACAGAAATCTTTTCATAATAACAGTTCTAATTATCAAAACGTAGTTGTAAAGGTAAAGGTTAGTCCATTTGTCGCCGGTACCGGTCGGCAAACCCCTCCAACACATAAAATTCCTTCCCGCTGCTTACCATAGGAGAACATGAACCTTGAGGTTTTATGTATAAACCCAAATGATCCCAGAACGTAATGAATTCGATCCTTGGCCTCCGGATTACCATAATTCCACTGATCCATGAATGCGAAAAACCACCGAGGTGAAATTGTATATTCTATTAAAGCCGTCGCCCATTGTCCTCGATCAGTCTTTGTAAATAAATTTTGTAATTCAATCCTAAGCGAATGTCTTCGACTAAATTTATATGCCACGTCCACCACTCCAACATCAGACGTAATGTAGCCGGTAGCTTTCTTTGTAACAGCATTTACATCATTATTGTAGACAAAGTGAAAATAGTGCAAACTTAGCTTAACCTTTTTATTGAGTTTTCTTGAAATATGGAAATTAAAATCGAAATTATAAAGGCTATCGCTTTTGTCAAACGGTCTGCCCTCGTATAGTATTCTATCCTTATCAAAGTTCATGTTACTCGTATGCTGAACAGCTGCCGTCGTTACAGCCACGTTGAGATGCAAGTCCGTCCCGTATTTTCCTCCGATTTTGGTTTTCTTGGGAATTTTGTACAAAAAGTCAAATTGGTAAGCCACCTCTCCGTTCAAATTCGAAGCGTATGGATAGAGCGAGCCGGCAAGGTTATAGGTGTGCTGGTTAGTTAAAGCCGGTAGATAGTTTATCATAAGTTGAGTTCCTAGAACATCTCGGTCAGATCGAAAGTTTAAATTGTCCACTGATTTTGCAGAAAGCAATACACCGAGACCTTTTCGAGAATAACCGATGTTTATGACCGCCCCATGCCCGCTATTGTATATGTATCCATTTTGTGCAGAGGGATCATTCTCCTTGTGAATGTATTCTCCATTGACATAAAACTTGCCATACCTGATCGAAATTCGACCACCATAAGATCCAACATTTTTTGGCAACACCAGTGTATCGTTGTTAGCCGATTGATATTTCGAAACAAAACTTCCTCCTATCGTTATTTTAAACTTTGATGAACTCATCTTAGGAATTATGTAGTTCAGGTTAACTTCACCATCAAATCCACGAACAATCCCATCAGATAAAACTACTTTACCATCATCAAAATTGAAACGTTGACGGCCATAAACTCCCTTAAACTGAACTCCCTTATAAGGTGAAAATCTTATGCTGGCACCGTCCATGGCATTGTCCAATCCTAGTGCCCGTTCTTCATAAGACCGAAATATTAATCCACTACCGAATTGTTCAAAAAAGTTTCCTGCGGTAACCGTTAGTTGATCACCGGCATACTGAGCATATCGATAACCAATTCCGGTCCCTCCATAAAATGCCGGATAGCCGGCAATTGACGGCAAATAACTTTCAAATCGCAAGCCGGTTCTAAATTTACCAAGTTGGTAATTGACATTCATATAGGTATTCATTACCGCCTTTTGCTCAGGTGCGAATGCGCCTATGGCAGAATCAGTGTTGAGATACTGAAGATTCATTTCCATATTCCCAGTGATATTCGCACGATTTAAAAAGTCGGGCTGAGAGTATGCCGATATTGAAAAAACAAATATTGCAGCTATAAAAAGTTGCTTCATGGAATCTGGATAAACTACTTACTAAAAATTATTTGTCGCTGAGCTTTCTAATCTCTTCGTACAAATCTTCTTCGTCACCGGGAACAAAGCCCACATGTTCCCAAACAATTGTGCCTTCCCCATTCAACAAGAACGTTTGTGGAGGATAATTAACTCCCATCGCTCTTTTCAAATCACTGTTTGTATCTAGCCAAATTTCATAGTCCCAACCTTCAGCGTTGACAGCAGGCTCAACTTTATGTTTGTTTCGTTCGTCGTCAATCGAAACAGCAATAAGCTTGACTCCCGTCTCCTCCACTAAATCATCATATTCTTCAGCGATTGTATTCAACTCCAGCCTGCAAGGTTTGCACCAAGTCGCCCAAAAGGAAATTACAATTGGATTCCCATCGTTAGAAACTTCGGCAGCATTAATATCATTTCCCTCCATGTCTTTAATGTTCACCGAAGGCATTTTTTTTCCGGAATTTCCCCCTCCGCCATTAATGAATGAAAATGCTACCGCAGCAGCAGCAATAACAAGAAACACGCTTAATTTTTTCATAATACTTTTTTCTCGGCTTTAACTCAAATATCGGACCAATTCTATATCATCAAATTTAGAAATTTATTTCAGTCTGTTCAAGCATTTAATCCGAATAATGTTGTGATCCCAAGAGATCAGTTTTAGCTCATTGAAAGGGCCTGAAAACTACTATTTCCTAGAGAAAACTACTATTTATTTTATTAATAAAAAAAAACACCTTATTAATAAAAAAAAACACCCCTCCCAATACATTGGAAAGGGTGTTCAATATGTTTAATAAATGATTTCTTCTAGTGAACTGAAAGTTTAGAAGTGGCTCTAACGTCATTAACAGTTGTATTAACTGTATAAACACCAGCAGCAAAACCATTCACATCAATTTGGTGGAGGTAATCTCCCGCTGAAAGATTTTCAGTGTTTGATTTGTAAACCAATTCACCAAGGGCGTTGTAAACTTCGAAAGTAACATCAGAAGCCTCACCCAAAGTGATTCCAATTGTCGCGAAATCATTGGTAGGATTCGGATAAACATTGATCGCGAAGTTCTGATCTTCTTCACCAATTCCTGAATCATCTCCTGTCTTAACGGAAACAGTAGAGTTAATGATTACTCCGTTTGCATCCTGAATAAATACAATAACCTCTCTTTCAGAGCCATTATGGAAATCGTATGACCCTTGAACCGGAAGTGTACCGGCAGTAACCTCCGTATAGTTATATGATTGTGAGGAGGTGTACTGCGTGCCATCAGTCAAGGACACTGGCGTACCACCTGCATTCGGCATCATTTTTCTAAAAATGTGTTCGAAATCAGTCTGGCCATTAGAGAAAGAAGGATCACCGGTTGCATCGTACTGCTTATCAAGAAGTGCGATATACAACGATGCTCCGGTCCAGTTCGCATACGGATCAACAGTAACATCTACACTTATTGTACCGCTAATAATAGTGTGTGTTGCCGCAATGTCTAAGAATGCAGGCTTAGCCTTGTATATATTAACGTAAGCAGAGTTAAAATCTCCCCAGCCGGCAGACATGGCTCCGTCAGCAAGTGCGGATGGTGCACCCGTAACGCCGTAATAGGCTCTTCTTGTTTCAACCTCGGCATTCCACGAATGATCACCGGCCCCTGGCCAGTCAACCTGATACTTAATGGCACTCAAACCTGCACCGGTCTCTGCATTTGCGTTTTCTGCCGTTAAACCGGCTCCCAAACCGGCTCCGTCGTATCCGGTAGTAGCAAATGTAAAACAAGGTGGACAAGTAGATGAAGTAAATATCTCACAGCACACTAAGTGAGCACCGGTACCCGATGCGCAATACAGATTTGCGGTCATACAATCATTAGATGCATCAGCATCTCCGGCGATAACCGCACAGACAGTGACTGTGTAGGCGTTACTGGCAACTGCAGTTAGCGTAGTTGCATGAGTAAAGTTATACGTGCCACCTGAAGGAATTGCAGTTGTTACCGTTTCAGTATATGGTCCGGTTCCATCATCCCATACAATATCGAATGAAGTAGTTGCTAAAGCACCGTTGTTCGTTATTTCACCGGTAATGTTTACAGTACCGGCCTGAACAATTTCATCGAGGGTTACGTCAGTCGTTGCCAACTCGTAATCCGGCAATGTTGCAACGTTCACGTCGTCAATTACCAACATATTCATGTCAAAAGTGTTCCAGTGTCTAAACACAACATATACAGTTGTTCCTATATAAGCAGATAAGTCCACTGAACGATTAAGAACTTCTCCACCGACAGGAAGGATTTCATTGAAAACTGCTGTTCCTGAAGTGGCTGATGCAAGATCAGAACCGGTAGCTATGTACACAGTATACTCCTCTTCATGCCATGGAGCAGCTTGAATCGTTCCTGTTGTCCATGACAGGATACAGTTAGAAGCAGCACCGGGAATAACAATTCCGGCTGTAGTCACTAAGTAGTTGTCCGGTGTTAAAGGAGTTCCAATCCATGACCTTGATTGTGCAAAATCACCGTCGAAAGGTACAGCAGATCCATATGCGGCTGCATTTGAAATCTCCCAAATCTCCGTATCTCCGTCTTGATCATAAATAGTCCATGCGCCTATCCCCGATGCAAAATCATCAGTGAAGTAGGTTTGGCCATAAGCTCCAACTGCAAATAGCGTTAGAACTGGTAGTAAAATTTTTTTCATAATTAATCTATTTTAAAGGTTGCGGTCAAATGTACCACATTTTTAAAGATTAAAGTAGATAGTATTTGAACTCTTTCTTGTAGTCCTA
>CAZCAD010000086.1:0-9500 GCA_964496525.1 uncultured Flavobacteriales bacterium
CCGATTAAGAATCCGTACATGCCCCTGACATTATAGGCTGAAAAACCCATCAGCTTATATCCCTCGGTATTCTCAGGATGATTTAATTCCATATAAGTATGATATCCTGTAATAATTGTCATTAAGACTGCAAAGACTAAAACGGAATGAATCAGCCATCGCTCCAGTTTCCAGGTCCACATTTTCTTATTGGATAAATGTCGGTAGGGATCTCCAAGTGTTTCTGACAATCCTCCGCAGCCGCAAACCCAGGAACAATACCACCTTTTTCCAACAAAATAAGTCAGGATAGGGACGATGATTAACGCCAGAATAATGCTCCAGATAAAAATAAATTTGCCGAACATCCCAGCCGCCATTAATTCTTTGACGCTATAGGCATAAAGAAAATCATAATCGAGAGGCCAGGCAAGTTTAAAATCTACGGAAGGCAAACCAAAGGCCGGTAATATTTCGCAGAGTAGAAATCCGAAGATAATTTGAAAAAACAGAACTGAACAGGTTCGAATAATTTGATACTTGTTGTGTCTGTATTTAACGAACATTCGGACAGCCATAACCGACATCACCGTCACGTACATGAACGCATATAAAAACCACTGCGAAGCCTTACCTCCTTCAACGAACCAACCTTTGATGGGATTCATCATATCGGTCATGTTTACGATCAGGTATGGTTTAAAATAAAGTAAGATGTAGAATCCGACCAGATAAAAGAAAGTCACGATTCCTATCCATCCGCGGTTCATTGCGGTGCTATGGTAAATACCATCATTCTTTATACCGGGTCCGCCGAGAAGAATGACGTCCGGCAATATGTACATCAAGGCACCAAATATTCCCAAGCCAAAAGTCAAGAAGAAAAATATCCAGGGGTGTGCCTGCACCGGGCCAATACTTGCCGATTTGGCCAGTTGGTATGCATATTTCTCAGGATAATCACCATGGTATTTCTCCCAATCCTGAGCAGCCTTGAATTTATCATTTTCTTCATTAAAGATTTTTAATGTGGCCGCGGAGAATTCATAAGAACTTGAGTAAGTATTTCCAACTACCTCATCATTTAATCGCTCTGTCAGGTAAAGAGAATCCTTCCCATCGAGACTCTCCAGCATTACCTCTTCGCTGAGTTTAAATTCACCTAAAAAAGGGATTATACTGAAGATTATCAGCGCAAGTATAAAAATACCGAGTCCTATTCTTTTGATCGCTACCATATTAGGCTGAAAGCAGATTTCGCCACCAATTTTTTTTCTTTAATTCAACGTTCAATCCGGTTTTTTCATTGAAACCGTTAATAATATCATCCTCATAGGTTGAGTAAAATTCGGGATCAAAATTCGCCGCTCGAAGATTCGATAGTACTTCTTCAATGCCGGCTTTATCATTTAACCACTTGTCAAAAAGGTCGTGTCTCATTCGAATTCCGAAGGTATTGATTCCGACAAATTCTCTACTTTCTTTGTGCCAAACAAGATGGACGGCAAGTTTACCGTTTGAATGTTCCCAATAATACCTTCCCTCATGCTCCTCATCGTGTGCTAAAACGTTACCATAAGTTTGATATTCGATATCAAAAAACTTTGCTGAGTTGAACCAAGGACCGGGTTCATACGCCTTTGGGTTTCCACATATAGTTTGGGCCACCGTTTCGCCCATGATTCGGCCGGTATACCAAACCTGCTCAATCGGACGTCTGTTGTTGACGGGATTTGAGAATTGTGCACAATCGCCAATCGCATATACATCCTTGATATTTGTCTCCATGAATTCATTTACGATAATTCCTCTGTCAGAACTTATTTCAGCGTTTTTTATCAAATCAATGTTTGGAGAAACTCCGGCGGTTAATCCGACAATTTGACATTCGACTTTATCTCCTTCAGAAGTGACTACCGCATTACATCTTCCGTTTTCATCAGATAGAATTTCTTTCAATTCGGTATTCAATCGAAGATCGACATGATGTTCTTTAATATGTCGCGTAATTAAATCACCCTCTTCTTTCGGCAGAACACCACCCCAGAATCGGTCTTCTCGTACGAGAAATGTTACTTCAATTCCACGACTCCGTGCCATTTCTGCAAGCTCCACACCGATTAATCCGCCACCCACAATTACTATTCTACTGCTGCCCGGGGTATTCTCTTCCAAGGTATCTAAATCTTGTTTTGAATAAAGTCCTTGTACACCTTTCAAATCTTGTCCGGGCCAGCCAAACATATTTGGCTTGGAACCAAGTGCCAGAATCAAATGATCGTATGAAATATCCTCTGCACCATTTAAGTTAAGCGTCTTATTCGCAGTATCTATTGATTCAACCCAGGCTTCAACTAAGCCGATTCGATTCTTCTTCCAAAACCATGGCTCATAAGGTTGGATATCCTCAAATGGCATGTGACCCATATAGACATACATGAGTGCTGTCCGAGAATAAAAATATTTTGTTTCAGCCGAAACGACAACAATCTCATGATCGCTGTTTTTTCGGATGTGCCGTGCGGCGGTGATACCGGAAATGCCATTACCTATTATGACTACCTTGCTCATCTAATTTCGACTGATTTCATAACAAATTTATGAATCGATTAAGATAACCAATTCTTACGAATGAAATTAAAATCAAACAAAAAGAATAGGAATCGATAAGACAGCTAATCGGACAATCTTTTTTTCAAAAACTCTTCAACTTTTTCGAGAGATTCCAAATCGACGGCGTAGGCGGTCACACTCACTTTCTCATCAGAAATATTTACGATTATTCGCTCATTTACAATTGCCCAGGGACATTCCAAAATCCATCTTTTGATATCCTCTGATATCTGCAGGACATCCAGCCCTTCAATGGAAAAAGAAATTCGCTGTGACATAAGTCTTCCCTTTGCCTGACGTTTTATGAGGCTGGATTTATTAAAATTGAGATAATTTAAAAATACGAGTTCTTCATCATCGGTTTTTAATTGGATGCTGGTTGAGCTTATGCCTTCAATCGTACCAACATACTCTTCGAAACGAACAGGGTCTCCGACGATAAATTTCTGTTCCAACCGGAAGAAGAGACCTATGAAGAAATTTCTAAAATAATTGAAACCCACTGCCGCGATAATTACGACAACGGCAGTTGTAATCCAGAAGCTGCTCAGCAAAAAGGTGTATAGGGCAAATAGAGCAAATAGCGACCAAAGTAATGTCTCCAATCGGAAAATAAAAATACGTCTTTTCTTGATCTGGCTTCGTGAGCTTAGATACGGTAAGACATATCTCTTTATCAGATAAAATGTTGAAAAGAGGATTGCAGCAATGATCAATAACAACAGCAAACTGTTGATTGGAATGTGGCCTACAGAATCAGAATCTTCCATCTGCTGAAGATATTTCATCAGTAATATGTTATTTGATAAATCCCAATTCATACAACCATTTCTCTATATACGGTTTCACTTCTTTTTTCAAATAGTATCCTTCTCGCTCATTCTTAGCCAACATTCCGGAAGCCAGTAGAGCATCAAGTGATCGACCAATCCATTTCTCATTCTCTTTGCCATAAATCTCGCACAACTCAGCCTTGGTCAAATTATACTGGACAAAAAGTTGGAAGATGATGTTCTTCCACTCTATTCTTTTCAAATCAGGAAAATCTCTTTTGATTGGTGGTTCCATCTCCAATTGATTTTCATCAATTGATTGAATCGAGGCGATCCATTGCTGCAAGGCTAATCCAATATTTCCCTTAGAGCTCGAATGAAATTTTGTTAGAAATTTCGTTATTCTGGAGGCTGACAAATGTCTCTGATTTACTCCGGTAATTTTAATTTGTAATCCTCCGGTTTGATGTCTTGACCAAATAATATCTCTGATCTGTGGAATTGACAGTGGAGGAAGAATTACGGTTCGCAGTATCTTGGATTCTATGCTACAGCTTTGTTTCATCAGATTGTATGCATGTATATTTCCGTTAAATACAAAGTAATGTTTTGATCCATATCTGCTGATCACATTGACCAGTTCCTCTATTATTTCATTTCCATTCTCGCCTTTCATCCACCACTGTTCCAGATCGTGAATAACAAAAACTGATTTGGCTTTTAGCCGACTCATGATCTTAGCCATCGTCTCAGATTTACCACAAGCACGTTGGAACGCTTTTAACAAATCCTCCCTGGCCCATGTTTTGCTCATCAGAGGCTGAATCTGATACGCCCTTGTCGAGATCAGGTGATTGGCAACATGATTTGTTAAATATGATTTACCACTGGCGGCTTCGCCCAGAATCATTATTGCCCCGGCGGTTCCATCATCTATTCGACCGATTGCCGACTCAATACTTTTGATTTCTGCCTTTCGATTTTCAATAATTTTACTCTCTGAATAATGAGCACCCACAAACAATTGCTGATAATAAAATGGCAAATCAGCTTTTTGACTGATCCGATCCATGAAATCACCAATAACTCCTTGTTCACTTACCAGGTGTTCAAATTTGTTCTTGTAATCTATCGCCGAAATATCCTGTTGTTTTGAAATAAGATAATTTAGTACCTTCCGCACTTTTTTACCGGCTGCTTGATTGGCTTTCTGAATGGACTCAGTCAATAGATTACGACGCTTTTGCTTTTTAACGTATTGAGTGAGCGTACTTATTTGTTCGATAATCTGATTGATGTCGAGCTCTTTTCTCAACAATGCTTTTCTGTCTCTCAACTCAGTTCTAAATCCTTCGACCGCTACTTCAATATCCGATTCGGCTTGCTCAGTTTCAACTTTTGCAAGTTCCAGTGATCTCAAGAGCGGTTCTGCTTTCAGGTTCATCGCATAATTATCAATCCCATTCTGAATGACGATAGTACCATTGATTAATTTACCCAATGATCGTTTTAGCTGATCATAAAAAACTTGAACTTTTTCATGCATCGGATCAAGAAAATGGACTTTGGTTAAATAGTCCGTAATATCTTTCAGTGCCAGCTTTTCTGTTTTAATTTCACTGCCCTGCACCTCTCGTATGTTGTTAATTGAATTCGCCGTCATTAATTCAATTTCGTCCGGAATAGCGATCATCATCTTCGCTACAGAATCCAATAACTGTCCGATGATAAAGTCCGAATTAAAGGATACATCTTCCGGTAAACGAATATTAGTTGCACAAACTTCCTCTTCTTCTCCCTTCTCAATTAGCTTCTTCAAGCTCAAAATACTTAAGTTGAGATGCTTGGCATTATCACTGATCTTATTCAAATATTGATCGTAGGTATAATCAATCAATCTTGAGTTCAAATCTTGCATTTGAGATGAGAGCTGGATCAAATAAATGTCAGCCTCGAGATGGTAAGTGAATAAGATCAAATTGCGATACAGGTATCCCGGGAAGTTGATTATTCCTTTTCGGCTCTTCTGAAGTTCTTTGTTGGTTTGCATCGGATACTTCTTCGCAAGCAAGGTCTTGTATCGCTTATCTAAAACTATTTCACCCAGCTCGTTCAAGTTATCTCTTTCGTTATTTCTAAGGTTTCGATAGAAATTGGAAGCCAGGTTTAGCACCGCTTCTTTCACTTCATTTAGTGCCTTGTCTAACTGTTTCTTACATTCCTTAGCCGATTTTTTTAATTCGCCGGTCTCACTCAGTTGAGCCAGGAGTTCCCAAATTTGATTATGAAGTATATTCTTACTCTGATGTAGCAGAATTAAATTCGCGTATCCAAAGTCCATGAACTGATGATGAGTTTCAGTTAATCCTTCGCTTAACCAAAGTCGCTGCATGGCATTCTTATAACTGACCTTTCTTTTTTTCCGGATTAGCTGACCGCTGGCATCTAATGTGGTTTGAATCTTTGCTTTGTTTGGCAAATGTCCAAACAACTCTTCTTTGGTTTTCAGATAAATTTCTGTCTCTTTAGTAAAAATCTCTTCGAGAATAGGGAGTTCATTCTCTAAGGCGTCGGCATATATTTCCTGGACTTCTTTTAGAATGTTGTGCAACTGATTTTGAAAATCGACTCTCTCCTCTTCTGTGCTAATATTTTTCTGACTAATCTGCCCAAAAAGGAAAGTATCCATCTTCTCATTCATCCTTGAGAAAATACTATAATGGTAATCTTCTATCGGTTGCACAGCGTTCTCGATAAAAGTCGAAGCTATTACATCCAATTTGTCATCCAGGTCGATAATAGTAGCGCTAAAGTTTTCATCTTTAATGTCATTTAATGGAAGTAAATTGGTTTGCTCAATCTTTTTCGACTCTTCCTTAAGCTCAATGTGCTCGACTTTTAAATCTGTTTCTTCAAACTGGGAAGATGCCTTGACCATTAGGGTTGTACCAATTATCTCGACGAGCTCATTTGTTTTACTTACAAATTGCTTGGTTTTGCTTGTTTCAATTTCCGGAATACCGGTAAATATCAGATCAGCATCAGCCGAGTGAACCTGCATCAATTCATAATGAGATTTTTTGTGCATCTCATTGTTAATGATCTTAATTTCTGCCTGCACACGAAACTGGTCAACCACATATAGAATTCTGTTTTCAATGATTTTGTAATCGACGTTGGTATCATTTATCAAAAGGATTCGGACATTTGCCTGTGACCAATCCGGGGTAGATGTAATGAACTTTGAAAGCAGAAGCATGAGTTCTGAATTATTACTCAGACCATCCCACCACAAATCTATTTTCTGTTTATTTCTGAATCCGCAATGCGGGTCGTAATCCAGGTAGAGAACATTAAAGTCAAGCTCAATGAGCTTTTGAGTCATTTCGGCAAACCAAATCGGATCCTTAGTTTTACCCGGCCACGACATGAGTACTGTATTCGGTTCAATTCCCGAAAAACCAAATGTACAGGCGATACTTTCTATTCCTTTGAATGTGTTTTGGACCTCCAGGGATCGACCAAAAATTCCATACTTCTCCAGTTCTTCATCCTCGACTACTTCTTTGGATTTTGGGAAAAGTACGGTCGCCTTTGGATTCTCGTGAAGATCGAAGTTGGTGATAATTCCGTTTTGTCCTGAAGCTGCTTTTGAAAACTCAATCATTTTCGTTCGGTTCTCGTCGTCTGCACTGAAGAGCAAGATGTTTGGTTTCCAATTTCGTTTGTGATCCGATCCGGATTCCATTCGGCTCAAGCCTTTACGGACAATAGTTGACCAAACCGATTGCCAAATATCTCCTGTTCCTAAGGCAATATGTTGTCGAGAGAGATAAAAATATATTCCCCCAATAATCAGAAGGGAGGCGATCATTGCCGGGAGATTTAACTGGGACATGATCACAAAAGTTGCTATACAGCCAATGAGTCCAATCCATTTTTTGACTTTAAATGTTGGATTGAAATCTGCGCTTGCCCAGCTCTCCAAAAAGAATGAGAGGTTGATAAATCCATAAGCAGCCAGGTAGAACATGGTCACAATCTCAGCGATGACATTCAAATCACCAATCAGGATTCCGGCTTGCGCAATGATCACAGTCAGGATAAGAGCGTTACGTGGCTCATTATCCTTTCCTACCCCTTTTCCAAAGATCTTAGGAGTAATTTTATCGACAGACATTGCCTGAAGAATTCGAGGTCCACCAAGTATCCCACCTAATGCAGATGAAAGCGTCGCTCCCCAAACTCCGATGTAAACCAAGATTCCAATAGCAGCCATTTGAAATAGGGCTTTCGAATGCGTTAGCAATGTTTCCTGATCCAGGGAGTAATAAATGAATATGGCCAATAACATGTAGATCACCAAACCAACCCCGATGGAAGCAACAGTACCAATAGGAATTGATTTCTTAGGATCTTTTAAATCTCCGGACATCGCAACTCCTGCAGTAAATCCGGTTACGGCTGGGAAGAATATTGCAAAGACTGCGGCAAAGCCAACAATTTCTCCATTCCAAACCGTATCGGCCACTTCATGATTCAGAGAACCATCACCCAGAAATATTGAGAAAAGTGAAAGCATAATTGCAGCAAGAATAAAGAACTGAGTCTTGAGGGCTATTGAGGTAGAGATGAAAGCAATTATTGTCAGTGCAAGTAATCCAAGACTAGCGGTAATCCTAAAGCTGTTCTTAATAAAATCTGATTGCGCGAGCTGTCCGTCCGCGTTCAAGTCATATCCAAACCCAATGTATTCATTAAAGATTTCGGCAAAACCAATCATGTATAGAGAGATGCTGAAAGCCGTTGCGATAAAGAGGGTAATACCAAGTGATCCGCCAATTGGAAGTCCAAGACTTCTTGAAAGAACATAATATACCCCGCCGGCTCCTACTTTCTTATCTGTTGCAATGGAGGAAATACTCAAGCCGGTTGAAACCGAGATAACGTGAGCGACCAAAATTATCAGGATGGTTCCGATGAGGCCCGCATTACCTACAACCCAGCCCATACGGAGATACATGATCACCCCGAGGATGGTCAGTATCGACGGTGTAAATACACCGGCAAATGTTCCGAACTTTTTCGCTTCCGACATATTTATGGCCGAGCCTAAGTATTTACATACGAATTTGAGCTAAAAATGTTCTTTTATTTGGACTCTGACAAAATTTGTGCTCCAGACCCTATATTCGTAGCTGATGTGATTATTCTCTCTATCTTTGAAATTTACCGGTAAAAATCAGGATTTAGTGGTCATAAAGAAAAAACTTCAGGTCAGTGAGTTAATCGACAAACTCTCGTCCTTAACAAGCTCTCTCAGTGAAGAAGTCAAGGCTGAATTCGCCAATTTAACCGCTGAACAGCTAAACTGGAGACCCAAAGATAAATCCTGGAGTATAGCCCAATGTTTGGCTCATTTGAACGCCTACTATCGCTACTATATTCCTGTGTTTAATGGAAAGATTTCCAATTCGCGTTTTACAAAACCCGGGGAATATTTTAGTAGTAGTCCATTAGGTACAGCCGTTTATCGATCTGTAAAATTGGGAAAAGTAAAAAATGTTAAACGCAAGTTGAAGTCAAGAAAGGAATATAATCCTCTTGTTAATAAAGCTCTGACGACAAAGAATGCTGTTGAAGAATATCTCAATCATCAAGTGGATTTCATCGAAGTTTTGAAAGCGAGTTTGAAAATCAACATGAGAAAAACCAAGTGCCCCCTATCTCTGCGACCAGTGGTTAAATTAAACCTGGGGGATGCCTTTATTTATATGACTTACCATAATGAACGTCACATTGAACAGGCTAAACGACTCAAAGTGAGACCGAACTTCCCTTCTTAGGTTCTGGTCAGAAATAGACACTCCTTAAGGTTTGATCACCGATCTAAGGGATGGGTAGGAAATAACTTGCACGTTTTGGCTCGTTCTCTCGCCCTTTTACGGCTCCATAAAAAAGTTCAAATAGCCCTGCTATTCTCCTCTTTTTTTGGATTGTAAAAGAACAAGATAATTTCGCCAATTCCGCTCAACTTATTTCCTACCCATCCCTTAGAGGTTGTTGGTAAGTCTGAGGGCTTCAAATTCCCTTCCGGTAGCCAATCTTTAATCTGTACTATTCAGTCTCCAATAC
>CAZCAD010000087.1:0-3574 GCA_964496525.1 uncultured Flavobacteriales bacterium
TCTTTTGGTGTTCGACTTCGCCTGTTCCAGTCTTTTACATCGTAATAAATCAAGGACGACCCTGATCCTATTGCTCCCGGTGGAAGATCAAATAATTGATAATTCTTCATTCCACCCACGCTCATCATCCACTCTCTCCCCTTTTCTTCTTTGAACTCAATTGTCAGCTTCCCTTGCGCGTCAGTATAAAACACGGTTCTTTTGAAAGTAGAAGTTTCCACTAAAACAACGGCCATGTGGTTCATTGGAACCTGTTTGGGCCCAAGAACCGTAAGCGTTTGGGTATATTTTCCCTGGGCGTTAGATAGTGTGCTAAGAATTAATAATTGGATTGTGAGGAGAAAGAATCTTCGTACTGATCTTTCCATAATTCAGGTTTTTTTTGTTTGGTCTACAATGTAATGCTTTCCCTGTATTTTGGTTACGAGATGGAGGCTTGGCTAGGGATGCGAACGACTATTTTTCATCGGAATCGGAAATCCGAACAGGCAGTATTTGATCCAATTCATCCTGAGATATGTTAAACGTTTCTCCTACTGTTGTTACAAATTCATATTCTGCTTCAGATGGCTCGGCACCCTCACTTATAAATCCAACCAATACTTTGAGTGTTTGAACTTTTTGGAATTGTTCGAGATCTTCATTGATTCTGGTACAAATTCGAAGTACTTTCACAGAGTTAGGAGAAGTTCTTATTCTTTTCCCTTCCTTCTCAGTCAACTGTTTTAAGAACTGCTCATATTCTTGAAGAAAATCCAAAACAATTTCCCGGACGAAATGCTTCTCTAGATCAAGAAAATGTCTATGGTTTTTAAATTGTTCCATTGCCAATCTAATTCCCGTTTCCACCTCCTGACTAAACATCTTCTCTACCTTGGGCCTTGGATCAGGTTTATTGGCATCAATTGCGGCATTGATAGCAAAGAGTTTCACTAATGCCCTCAACTCGGCATTATTTTCAAGACTACTCCTTATGGATGATGAAGCGACTTTTTCCTTCAAACTCTCCAGGTCCATATCCTTGTTTTGGAACGGATCGTCTTTACGACTCTTCTTTTTCATAACAATGAATAAGACGAATAACACTGCTGCGATTAAAACAACGATCACAACTTGAGTTGCATCCATAATGATTACCGTTAAATAAAGATGGAATCCGTTCGAAATCTACGATAAATGTTTGAGGATTAGAAATAGTTTCTGCCGAAGAATTATTCCAAAAGCTTATAAAGATCTTGCCGATTGTTTTCCTTCGCAAGTGAAAGAGCTGTTTCGCCTGAATTGGATTTGATAGAAAGATCAGCTCCACGCTTGATCAAAACCGTGATCAGTTCCGGATTCTTGAAACCATATTCACCGGTACTACATCCACCATCGAACCAATGAATTTCATAGATCAGTTTCATGATAGCTGTTTCTCCTTTATTATCGACAGCATCTATATCAGCACCTAAATCCAAAAGCATGTTTATTTCAGCCGGCATATCAACCTGCATTAGCATGGTTTCACCATTTTTGTCTCGTTGATTGACATCAACTCCTTCGGTAGCCAAAATCTTCAAAACATCCGGGCCTGATCTCCAGATCGGCTGTTGACCACTCTGGTTCTCTTTTGTAAGCTCTGCACCATTGTCAATTAAGAGTCTGGCTATGTCGGGATTATCATAATAACCGGCATAATGCAGGGCTGTCGCTCCATCCCTGGTTTCTTTATGAATATCAGCTCCTCTCTTTATCAAGTCTTTAGCCACCTCCACCTGGCGTCCACTAATGGCTAGAATGAGGACTGTTTGACCATTCCGGTTTTGTGCGTCGAGATCTGCTCCATGCTTGATTAACAGATCAATGACCTCTGCATTTGGTTCAAGATGGAAATAGATGTTTCCAAAATCTTTTCGAACGTTGGGACATTTAATGTCTCCATCTGCGACACTGTTCATTAAGGCCGTTCTACCACTGCGATCCTGTACATTAACATCCGCACCATGATCAATCAAGAATTGTATCATTTCAAGATTGTCCAGAACTAAAATTCGTTTTTTTCTAGGGCTCCAATAATGTTCCTCTTCTAATGTCTTCAACTTACATGGTTCGGTAAACTCTGAACAAATCAATAAGGCAGTTTTCTCCCACCTGTTTTTGGCGTTTACATCTGCCCCTTTTTCAACCAGCTTTTCTGCTTTACGAATGTCTCCGTTCAGAACTGCAAGCATTAGCTTTGTCCAGCTCGAATCAGTAATAATGCCCTGAGATGTCTGTTGGTTTGCAACAACCGAATTTACAGTGCAAACGAAAATTAGAAGGATGAAATAGTTAATGCAGATTTTCATGGTTGAGTCATTGGCTTCCAATAAACTGCTCAACTATTGTACCAACTGATGTTAATGCGGAGTTAATTATTTCATGTCACCTAAAACCTGCATTGCCTCATAAATGTAGGCGTCTTTACGAATGTTTTTATACCAGGCATCAGTTCTTAGTTTCAGCTTTTCATCCTTCAACTTTTCTTCATCTGCCGGAAGTGTTTTGATTTGAAGCCCTTCGATTTCCTTCTTTAACTCATCAAATTTCTTTGACTCCTCATCAAATTTTTCTTTTTCAGCTCGATAGGTGTCAAAATTAATGCTCTGTGAACTTTCGGCGGATCGATCTTTTAGACGCTGCGCTTTTTCTTCAATCAACCGAAAAATTTCGCTCTTTGTGACACGGCTTTGTGACGCTTTTCCGAGCTTATTGATATTCGGTTGATTCTCCCATAATTTATAGTCGCATGCATCAATCTCATCCCATTCAAGGGCAAAGTCCTGCTCCTTTTCGCCGATGTCAATAAACATAAACTCATCAGGGAGGACTATGTTCGGCTTTACGCCTTTTAGCTGTGTAGTTCCGCCATTTATCTGGTAGAACTTCTGCATTGTGATTTTGATCGATCCAAGAGGTTTTAAATTATTAAATTCAGCAGGCAGGGCATCATCCAAACCGAAGAATCGTTGCACCGTTCCCTTTCCAAATGAAGACTTACTTCCTACAATTACTCCTCGCCCGTAGTCCTGGATGGCGGCTGCTAAAATCTCGGAAGCGGATGCCGAGAACTCGTTGATCAAAATAACCAACGGTCCGTCATAATGCACACCAAGATCTTGATCTTTGTATACAATTGGTTTGCCATTTCCTCTGCTCATGACTTGAACGACTGGACCACTGTCGATAAAGAGACCCACCATGAGAATAGCTTCTCTTAGCGACCCTCCTCCATTGTTTCGTAAATCGAGTAAGAGACCTTCAATATTATTCTCCTTCAATTTTGTGATTTCATCTTTGATGTCCTGGCTACAGCTCGTTCCGCCACTTCCGAAATCAGCATAGAATTTTGGAAGTTTGATGTAGCCAATCTGATTATTGCCATCAGTCAATAAAACAGACTTCGCATAAGTTTCTTCAAGGATGACAACATCCCGAACAATTGGTATTTTCTTAACCTCACCATCCGGTTTCCTAACTGTCAGAATTACCGTTGTGCCCTTTTTACCACGAATTATTTTTACGGCAGTTTCAAGGGAAGCACCTTCAATAT
>CAZCAD010000087.1:3584-9391 GCA_964496525.1 uncultured Flavobacteriales bacterium
GGCTCCTCCCCTTCTTGTGTTACTTCCAGAATCTTGTCCTTTGTTTCCAACTCACCCTGCATTGCCGAAGGACTTCCGGGTACGATTTCGGTTATCGTAATGTAGCCATCTCTATCGGTTAACCTTGCTCCTATTCCTTCGAGCTGACCCGTCATGGAGATATCAAAGTTCTCCTTGTCCTCTGGCGGAAAATAGGATGTGTGTGGTCCGTAAACGTTTATAAGGGCATTAAGATAAATTGAACGCCGATCGGCCAGATCCAGTTTACCTAATCGATCATGCCAATTGTTGTAATTTTTTAGAATTTTCTCACGGACAATTACTTCTAAGTCGGCTCTCGTCTTTTTTTCTCCATTGAAATCTTCCTTTTCCTGCGCTTCCAATTTCTCAACAAGCCGAGTGAGAGCATCATATTTGAGTAATTTCCTCCATCGCTCCCTAAGTTCATTTTTTGATTCAGTCCAATCCAGCTTTTCAGCATCACTTTCATGCATTTCCTTAACGGTAAAGTCGAATGGCTTGGCCAGAATGTCAGTGTAAAAGTTTTTGGCATCCTCAACCCTTTCATTCATCAGTTCATAAGAAACCGTAAACAGCTCAAATGTGCCCATGCGAACCTCGTCATCGATCTTGGTTTTGTATTCATCAAATTTGGCAATGTCGGCCTGGATAAAAAAGCGTTTGTTCATATCCAATCGCTCAATATAAAGGCCATAAGCCTTCTCGGAAAAATCGTCATCCAAGGTTTGTGGACTGTAATGAACTTCTGTAAGCGCACTGTAAATTAATTGCATAAGTGCCGTGCCTTTTTCTGCTTCAGTAACTTCATCTTCCGTTCCGGGATATAGCTTTATTGTTGGATCCGCCCGTGAATTTGAATCTATTGAAAAACCAATAAATAAGGCCGAAATCAGTATGATTAGTTTGTATTTCATCTTACTTCTTAAAATAGAATCTTTGGGCTTTATGGATCAAAGATTGTATTCAGATAAAGCTACGAAATTTTAGAATAAGGTTGGGGCATAATTTTTTGGTGGAAATAAATGGAGATGAGTGGTAGATTAGTTTGGTTGGTTTGGTGTTGGATGCCAGAGGTTGGCACTAAAGCATCAGCTCCATTCTGATATCACAGCGCTCGTAAGGTGAATCTGTAGGGACCGGAATTTCCTTAAAGCCAACTTTTCTGTATAAGGTTATGGCTGGTACTTGCTTTCGGTTTGAATCCAGGAAAAGACGCTTAACTCCCATGCGACCGGCATAATCGATGCAGGCATACATCAGTTTTTGTCCAATTCTGAATCCTTTGAACTCTTCCGTAACGGCCATTTTTGCTAATTCATATCCTTCATCTCCCCTATTCATTAGTGCCACCGTTCCAACGATCTTGTCTCCAACCCTGGCGAACAGCACTTGCCCTCCAAGATCCAAAATATATTTATCCGGATTTAGCAAAACTTTTCGATCATACTCTTCGATATAAAAATATTGAGCAATCCATTCAAAATTGAGTTCGGCGAAATCCGATGCCCATTTCTTTTTAAATAATTCTATCTCTACCCTGATTTCGTTCATTGTTTCCATAATCCTTAATTCTTCATTTGTTCAAACGTCCGTTCCTTAAATCCTCTCGAAAAGAAAACCTCTTCCAATTTATCAATGAAAGTCAGTACATCGAATTCTTTAAAAGCCTTTTCCAGACCCTTTGTACCCGCATCCCAAATTCTTTGATAATGCGGAAGCATTTTCTTCGCTCTGTCTGACAATCGCAACACTCTCTTTCTGTAATCATCCGGATCTTTGGTTGAAACCAGATAACTCTTATCCATCATTTTATTTGTGATTGTAATCACGGACGGATGCGCCAATCCGACACTTTCGGCTATCTGAGTGACGCTCATCCCCCCCCTACTTTCAAGCAATCTGAAGATTACGAACCAATTCGGTTCTATATCTTCTCCAAGCTCTGCGTACATCTTTCGTCCGTCATGTAATAGTTGATCGCTTAAGCGCTTTAGTCGTGTAGAGAAGCCTAATAATCCTAACTCCCTTAAAAAATCTTCTTTCTCATCCATCTTATTACGTAGTTAACTACACAAATATAAGACAAAACTATGTAGTTAACTACGGATTGCTAAGAAAAGAACATTTTTTGTGCGAACTGTTGACTCTTGGCAGATGTAAGAAAAAGATTAAATAATTGTTACTGATCTGAAAGTCAGGATTTCCTGGTATAGCTTTACCTTTCATAGCTAATTTCTTGACCATGATCAAAAAGTTTGATCTCTCATTGGGAGCTTGTGTCTATATTTTTAGCGACGGTTTTTCGGATCAGTTCGGAGGTCCCGCACATAAGAAATTCAAGTACGAACCTTTCAAGCGCCTCATGGAAGAAAATTCGAATAAACCGATGTCCGAGCAGTTAAGCCGTCTCGAAAATGCTTTTCAGGAATGGATAGGAAAAGGTGAACAGACCGACGATATCTGTGTGGCTGGTCTTAAAAAAGAAAAATTGTCCGGATAATTCAGGGAACTGCCTCCAATCATTTTCTGACACTCTACTACATCCCTCGGCTAATCCATGCTGGACTTCTCCGCTTTCTTGAGGTTTACTTTGTTGACCTGGACACATTATATAATATGCGGGCGCTTTATCACTCTTCTATATAGTACAAACTGCAATTAATGAACCTTTTAACTAATAAAATGTACGGTTGAATATGAAATTTTTAAAAGAAATAACATAAGATTTCAATCGGTTGCAGGAACCCGAACCTGAATCCGAACCCCATCCCAAGTCTTGATATTTAGTTGAGTTCATGAAATATATGCCTGACAGACACGGGCTAAAAAAATATAGAATTATGAAATCAGCAGTAACATTTATCGCACTTTTCTTAGTGGCTTCCTCATTTGTGAATGCCCAAATGTTCGAATCCCAGTGCAGCAAGTATGCCGGTAAGAGCGTTGTAAAAAAATTAATCAAATATAATTCTACCGGCCAGCTTCAAATTCGGGATTCAATTATTGGTTCAAGATCCGATAGCGTCGAAACATACTTTGACGGAGAAACCATGGGATTGATCGTTTATAAAAACAATGCCCCCTGGGAATTACTCGGATTCTGGGATAAAGAAGGGAAATCAATTCCCGGTGGAGAATTAAAGGAAGGCTCGGGAAATATTCTGACTCCTCTCCCATCGCATAAAAAAGGTGTATTTCAAACCGAATTTGTTCCTTACATCGATGGGGTAAAAATCGGTATTTGCTTCTATTTTTGCGATTGCAAACTCATATTCGCCAGAGGTGAGTACGACAAGAACAAGAAGAAAGGAGATTGGGTACACTACGATTCTTCAGGTGCTGTCATTCCTAAGAAAGGGAAGATCAAGGGTGATAAGATCAAAATCGATAAGGACATCAGGAATGTCGGTCATTGTATGATGCGGACGTAAAAGGAATTACCATGATTAACCTTGATTTAATTTTAAGACTTGGCGCTGCGTCCTGTTTCCTCGGGCACGGAGTTTTAGCACTACAGTCAGAGACCGCTTATTTAGAGTTGCTGGGAAGCTTTGGAATTCCCGAATCGGTGGCCGTCAACGTTCTTTTTACAATCGGCTGTCTCGATGTGTTGGTAGGTCTCATGATTCTTTTCAAGCCTTATCGTGTCGTACTCTATTGGGCAATTGCATGGACTTCGATAACCATTATTGCCTGGGCGATACAGGAGACATCATTCTGGGATTTAGTCAGAAGGTTCAATTATACGATGATGCCTTTAGCTCTGCTCATGTTCACGATGCATCGAAAAAAGAATGCGGTGGATTCAAAGCCGGAGGAAGACGATAGCGATGAAGCCAATTTGGAAATTGAAAAACAAATCGATCTCGTTGCACAGTCGGGATTGGATGAGAATATCGCTCAACTGGATTTTTCAATGCTTAAAATGAAGTTGATGGAACTGGAAGAAGGCGAAGGGTGGACAGCAGAACAATGCGACGAAGTTGAACTGGAATACAAAAGGTACTTACAATTGAAGCTGCTTTACCCCGACGAGAAGATTGTTCCTAATCAGGCCATCGATACCATGTGGCATTACCACATTTTGGACACAGAAGCTTACCATCAGGATTGTGACTCCGTTTTTGGCTTCTTCATGCACCACTACCCTTATTTTGGTATGAATGGAAAGTCAGACGAAAGGCGATTGATGAGTGCTTTTGAAAACACGCAAATGCTGTATGAAAAGACTTTTGGCAATTCTATGCTTAGTAAGGACTATCTACAGTCTTTCAACGATGATTCGACGAGTTTTGATATAGTGATTGGATAATAAGGGCACAACATCTAAAATGAAAAACGCCCTGACATTCATCGTCGAGGCGTTTTCTTAAATGTTAGCCGGGCTTACTATTTCATAGCCATGTGAATCTCTGTCCGCAGTTCGTTCTCTTCCACCTCCATAGGACTGTTCAGATAGATCTCAAAGGGATCGATTTTCTTATTCAGCTTAAATGTTTTTGATCGGTGCATGCTATACTGTGTGCTCCACGCATTCCCAACATGCGCATAAGGACCGATGTGGCCGATTGTATTCACTTTCGTTGCAGGAATGCTTCCTGTAATCAATCCGTCGGGTAAATCCGTCGGTACTTCTTTAACCGGAATCGCAGCGGTGTAAGAGGTCATTCTTTTGACAGGATTCCATTTATGGTAAATTGACAAGGGCTTTCCGGCCACATTATCTTCGTTTTCCTTTGCCCACTCCATTAGTGTTGTGAAATGCTTTTCCATACTGCTTCCCATTTCCTCAAACTTTGAATCAGCTTTAATTCCTACATAATCACATCCTTCAAAATCAGTCGCTCCGGTGAACTCCAATTGCGAATGAACCTTCCCGTCTTCTGTATAGTCCTTTAACAAGTTCAATCCTCTTTCGTAATCCATTCCTATGAATGCTGTCATCATATTCTTCATCCAAAACATGAAAAAAGGCAAACTGCTATCCATTGTCCATGTAACCTTTGTTCCTTCTCCATCGGCTGCGATCTTAAATCCCACTTTGGCTTTTGATTTCCACGGTTTCAAAAACTCCAAATCAATGTCCAGGGATTCGTTCTCTTTCTCCGCCCTTATTTTCATATTTCCTTCTCCAGTTCTATTCCCCACCCAACTGTAGGACTTTTTATCTTCGGTAACAGTAATCTTCGCTTCCGGTTCAGTAATAATCCAGGGTGACCAGGCAGTCCAGTGATCAAAATCATTGAGCTTGGAAAAGACCTCTTCCGGCTTCTTATTGATTTTAATCGACTTGCTTATTTCCATTTTTGGCATGATGCTAATTTTTAAATTCAAGGGAAATTACTAAAAAGTTATTGATCTGAAAGATTAAGATCATGAGTGGCGAGAATTTTTAAAAGGTAATAAATGAAATGCCTGCTTTTCAACCGTGAAATATTTGATCAGTATACCGCTTGCTGGCTTGACAACTGTGCTCCTTTATCTTTTGGATGATAGAGCAATTGACCGGTGGTATTTAGTAGTGGTGGCGATTGTTTTCAATGTTTGTTATGCGAGAGTTGCCGAATTTTTATTGAAAAAACCAATGTAGGTTGCCGGATGGTTTGGGATGATAAGTCGCTGGAAATCAATAAAGGTTGAGCAAAAATCAAGACGAATCTTAAACCTTGTACTTTATCTTCTCTTTTTCCTTTCTAATTCGTTAAAATTTTAAGTCGTAGCTATGGCTATACCTGAAAATTTTGCCTCTTATAAAGAAAAAATAGAAGCAAAATTTACAGCCACTT
>CAZCAD010000088.1:0-9346 GCA_964496525.1 uncultured Flavobacteriales bacterium
TTTATGTCCAATGTGAGGTGTGATAACCGGAACGTAGCCCGCTTTTTTCTGTGCAACCTTTAGGAAGTTTTCTAAACGTTCTCTTAAAGCAGCTCCTTTTGGCAACCACAACGGCAAACCAAGTCCGACCTTTTGGGAGAACGTAAACAATCCCATCTCCTTTCCCAACTTTCTATGATCACGTTTTTTAGCTTCTTCGATCATTTCCAGGTATTCGGTCAATTCTTTATTCTTTGGAAAACTGATACCGTATATTCTTGTTAACTGTTGGCGATTTTCATCTCCACGCCAATAAGCTCCGGCAATAGAAGTTAGTTTGATGGCTTTAATATATCCGGTATGAGGGATATGAGGGCCTCGACACAAATCGGTAAAATTTCCTTGTGTATAAAAAGTAATGGCACCATCCTCTAATCCGTCAATTAACTCAAGTTTATATTCATCTCCCTTTTCGGTGAAATACTTGATCGCATCCGCCTTGGAAATTTCTTTTCTGATGAACTCACTCTTTTGAGATGCCAGATCCTTCATTTTCTTTTCAATCCCCTGTAAATCCTCATCTGATATTTGGTGTTCTCCCAGATCGATATCATAGTAAAAACCATTTTCAATTGGTGGTCCGATAGCAAGTTTAGTTCCGGGATAAAGTGCTTCGATTGCCTCGGCCATAAGATGCGCCGATGAATGCCACATGGTCATCTTTCCATTCGGATCATTCCAGGTCAGTAATTTAAGCGTTGCGTCCTCATTTAGAGGAAGCATGGAATCAATTACTTCTCCATTTACCTCTGCAGCAAGTACATTTCTCGCTAAACCCTCACTGATGCTCATTGCAACATCATGGGCTGTGGATCCTTTCGGATATTCTCTTTTTGATCCGTCGGGCAATGTAATCTCGATCATCTCTAATTTTTTAAGCTGTATCCCGTCTCGATAGCTATTGGGATGGGAATGTTTGCAAAAATAAAAAAAAAGCCCTGTCCGCCTAAGGAGACGGACAGGGCTTGATCAATATGTTAATTTAATATTAGTTCTTATAACCCATAACCAGAATGACTGCTCCTCTTTCCTTCATTGTCGGTCTCTTGTTTTGAGCACCCGGGGTTGCTGGAATTACGTAATCAACAAAAACTCTCTTAAGCCGGCTTGCAGTCGACTTCTTGGATTTGTACGTATCATTCAATTTAGATGATTCGACCACCATATTATTTCCTTGAATCCCGTTAAACTCTTGAAGCAAAATTCGGTTCGCTTGAGTTTTGTCCTTATCATAAATTTGGATAGTAATATCATTTGGTAAGGACTTACCATTAAATGAGAAACGATAGTCTGTATTATTAAAAAGGTAAATTTCCACCTCTTTCGTTTGTCTATAGGTCTTGAAATTAAAATAGGTCACCTTAGATCCGTCAAAACGATATGGCTTAAGTTCTGACTTCGCTTCTGCTTTTTGTGTAGAAATATTCTCTTTGAATTCAGTTAGGTTTGAAGCGATTGGTTGCTGAGCAAACAAGATGACTACTCCCCACAAAACTGCTAATGTTGATAATGTCTTTTTCATACTTTCTCCTTTTATCCTTCTGTAATTTTACCTCTTAAATCTTTGATTAAGCCTCCCAGCTCATCAAATTCCCCATCTCCCAGCATGAGTTCATCGGCACTTTCATCATTGTAAAATGAATTTACAGATTCGAAACCGTCAAACGTGCTCTGGATATTCTCAAGGTCAGATATAACCCACCCAAGTTTCGTGCCACTGTTCTTTGGATCCTTTAATCCTTTGATAATATTACCTAATATAGCCATTTGTTCTGTAAGTATCGCACCTACACCCTCTCTTTCAGGATGATTTTCATAATCATAGACTCCAAGATACATGCCTTCGCACCAAGCTCCGGCGAAGTGAATGGCAGAAGTATGTCTCATATCATTTTCATCCATATACTCTTCAGTACGCTCGTGGATGTCAATCATTAGTATTTCAATTGAATCTTTGTTTTCAAGATTTGCATCGAAGCGCATCATTAAGTCTTCATTCTCAAAAACAGCTTCCATGCCAATTTCACCGGCTAAATCTGTAATTGCCGTTAAAAACTTTCTTCCCTCATTGGCTTGTTCATTAAGAACACAGTAGGCCATATCGGCAGAATAAACACCAAAATTCAGCATTTGCCTTAACTCTTCCGTGTATGTTGAGGCCAATGCTACATCTGATGGAGCATCTGAATTATATTCCAGGCCCGATTTCTTGAAAATACTGGCTACCTGTAAGGGTGATGGTAAGTGATAATCAATATCAAGAGATACGGGAAAATCATCTATTGTATCCTCTCCTAAATGTTGATCATCAACCACTATTGGATCTTCCCCTCCACCACAAGATGTCGTGAAGAGCCCTATACTCAAAGCAATTGCACCAATTGCGAATTTTGATTTAATCATTTTCACTAAGTTTTATTTAAAACAATGGCTAAAATATGAAATGATTTTCAAATCAGACCCAATTTTCCTGATATTTTTGTACCGAACAATACAGTGGAATTGCCTATTTAACCCGAAACAATTCATTGGTTCAGAGAGCAAAAATATATTCTGTGCGCACGGAGAAAATTCCGCTTATATTTTATTTGTTGGTATCGCTGATTAGTGGCGTTATAATCAGTTTTTACAGTGATTTTCACATAAATTTATGGTTCATAGGAATATGCTCCTTATTCATGCTGATCCTTAGTATTCGCAGAATTTCAATGCGATCCTTTGCCGCACCGTCTTTTTTCATACTAACATCTGCGGTTTTTATCTCAGTCGGTATTTTTTTGGGAGGACTACAGGAGGGCGTATTGTTTGCTAAACATTTAAAGTCAGGAGAGGGACAGATTCAGCTTAGATTATTAGAAAAACCTGTTGAAAAGGCAAATTCTTACAAATGTCTGGCTGAAGTACAAAAAGTCGATGGAATCGCCACCTGCGGTCAGCTTCTTTTATACTTTGAAAAAAATTCGGATGTGGAGTTGTTGGACTATGGTGACATTCTTCTCTCTTCTATAAAGCCTGGCCCGATTACGAACGGTGGCAATCCACAGGAGTTTGATTATGCCTCTTATATGAGATCAAAGGGAATTTACCATCAGTCCTATCTTTCAGAAAGAAGTTGGATGAAGGTGGGTGCGGATGCCAATTGGTTCTATAAAGGCATTTATTCGATGAGATCTTCCCTTGAATCGCATCTTGATCAATCATCAATGGATCAGCAAAACAAGGCAATTGCTAAGGCTCTTTTGCTGGGTCAGCAAGACGAATTGGACAGTGAAACCCGAGATTCCTTTGCATCAGCGGGCGTTATGCACGTACTGGCTGTTTCAGGATTGCATCTCGGAATCATTATGCTGATTCTAACATTTGTTCTAAAACCAATCAAGAAGGTGCGGTATGGAAAGCAGGGATACCTAGTTCTTATTCTATTGATAATCTGGTTTTTCGCTTTTTTTACGGGATTATCACCGTCCGTTTTCAGAGCGGCTGTCATGTTCTCTTTTATCATAGTCGGAATGGAGATGCAGCGCGAAACTTCTATTTATCAATCTTTAATGGTCTCGGCTTTTATTCTGATCATTTGTGATCCGTACATCATCTTTCAAATTGGATTTCAGCTGAGTTATTTGGCTGTACTCAGTATCGTTTACATACAGCCAAAAATTTATAAGCTGATTTATATTCCCAATCGTTGGTTAGATAAAACCTGGCAAATTCTGGCAGTGTCCCTGGCGGCTCAAATCGGTACTTTCCCTCTCAGCATTTATTACTTTCACCAGTTTCCAAACTACTTTCTGTTATCGAATGTGCTCATCATTCCGCTGACTTTTATAGTTCTCATGGTCGCATTGGTTTATGTAATCACCATTTGGATTCCAATACTAAGTGAAATGATGCTTTGGATTCTGGATTTCTGTTTAAGTCTTATGAATGGAGTTGTGGGCTTTATTGATCAATTGGCTTTTTCAAGTACAAAGGGACTCTATCTGACATTAGTTGACCTCTTAATTCTATACCTGGCTCTTTGGTTTATTATTCGGGCTTTTGTCAAGAAAAGTGGCCGAATCTTGATCATGGGCATGTTAACAATATTGTCCTTCGTATCACTTCAGTTGTACGAGATGAAGGAGCTTAGTGGAAGTAATGAAATTGTTTTTTATAGTACATCGAAGGGAGTCGCCGTAGATATTTGGTATGGAAGACAAAACGTCTTCATAGCTTCTAAGAGTATCAGAAATGATGATAGGGCAATTGACTTCAGTATTCGGAACAATTGGAATTACCGACATGGCAATGCAGATCCGACGAGAGAGTCGAATCCCGATTCTGCAAGAATTTTTCGATTTGGATCGAATGTAGGATGTTTTGTGGACAGTTCACTTATTCGACAAGAAAGAGTCCCGATTAATCCAGATCTTGTTTACTTGTACGACATAGATTATTTGCCGGGGGATTTGATATCCCTTTGGGCAGATCAGACGAAGTATCTGGTAATAGGGTCAGGCGTATCGTATACCCTTCAAAACTATCTGAGCTACTTAGTTGGTAATAAAGTTAAGAATTTGAAGATCGACGGAGCCTTTGTCTTAGAGTTCTAACCTCTTATATCCTTCTTATATAGAATTTTTGTCTCGCTACTTTTTTTACCAATAGCGCTATTCTGAGTTGCCTCTGTCACCTCATAATCATTGTTCACTTTCATGATGTGCTCATAGTAAACAGTGATACCATCATTGGTCTTAATATTTGACCAGAAATGAACGCGGTAATATTCAGCGCGCTCGGTAAACTCATCAGCTTCCTTCCTTGCCTTTTCGTAGGACTCTTGCAGTGTTATTTTCTCTTCCTCAAATTCGCCATCTGATTTCTTATAATTACCATTTGATTTCGAATGCTCCAAATTGGAGAGCCTTTTCCTGTACATATCCGAGCGCATGACGGCAATAAAATAATCATCCGTATAAACTGCCTTAAAATGCTCGAATTTGTATTCAGTGTGACCGTAAAAGGTGTTGTCCGCCCAATCAACTACAGCGGCTTTTACTTTCACCTCGTCTTCTGATGAATCAATATCTTGCGTTGGACCTGGGTTAGAGGTGCTCAGAAAAAGTAGAGCAAAAAACGTGAATATTAAGTTCATAACTAGGGTTTAAAATAGCGTTCAAATGGACGATCCATTTGATATATATTGTCTATCTCATAATATTTCGAAAATTCAACCATGACCACATTGGTATCAATTTCATTTTTATAGGATCCAATAAATTTATGAAAAAAATAGTAACCTTCGGGATCAAACCGGTTTTCATCTTCCTCAGCCGTTTTGACAAAAAGTGAAGAGAAATTTATAGAGCTGTATTCGCTGATATCATTTCTTTTCGTTGAAATATGATCACTCACTTTGTCTTGCAGGATGATGTCCGGGTCAAAAGACCCATTTTTTTTTACATAATCACATAGGTCCAAAACATGGGCCAGAAATTCTGATTTCCTTTCTATGGATTTAATATTCTCTAATCCCGACTTGAAGAAATTATAAAATTCGATGCTCAACTCTTTGGATGATTGATAGGTTTCGGCCAGGAAAATTGTGTATTCGAAAAAATAATAAACAAGTACATCTTCTAGTTTTGGATCAAGTTCAAGAATCAGTTGCGGTTTAAAATTTTTGACACCGAGGGTATCATCTAATATAAATGTAGATTCGAGAACTTGAATTTTTTTTGGGTTTACACTATCCTTAAGGGTGAAAAAATGTTCCAGTTCGACTGTTCTCTCGATCCTGTTCTCTCGAATGTGCTTTTTTAGACTGTCAATCTTCCTGGCTTGATGGTCTGAATTATTTTGAGTCTGCTCTTCTTCAAGCTCTTCCAGTTCCTGAATTTCCAAAGGCTTAACAATCTTCAATTCTCCAAACCCGTATGGATCATACTTGTCCGATTTAGCATTATTACGCACATACAGTTTTATAGCTGTTTCAGATCGCTCTTGTAGCGTTTTTTCCTTTTCCTTCGGTGGGGGAGCCAAGAGATCATCGACTATAAAACAGCCCGACAAACTGAATCCTAATGCAATGAGAATAATTGGTGTTCTGTACATGCGATCAATAATGCAATGTTTACCGCAAGAATTATACCGAAGAACAGCTTCGAAAAGCCGGCTTATTGATTTAGCAAAGGTTCTAGCGAATCATGACCGGCATAACCAACATAAGAATTTCTTCACCTTCTTTGTCATTTCCTGATGGTAAGAGAATTCCGGCTTTATTGGGCTCACTCATTTCCAATATAACTTCCTGAGTACCGATGTGGTTTAACATTTCCATTAAAAACTTAGAATTGAAACCAATTTCCATATCGTCTCCGGCATAATTGCAGGTCAATCTTTCTTTCGCCTCGTTCGAAAAATCTAAATCTTCAGCTGAAATGCTCAACTCGCTTCCTGCAACTTTCAGTTTTACCTGGTGAGTTGTTTTATTTGAAAAGATCGACACCCGCTTGATAGAATTTAAAAAGGACATTCTGTCTACAGTCAGAACATTGGGATTCTCAAGTGGAATAACAGCTTCATAATTTGGGTACTTACCATCGATTAGACGACTTGTCAACTCGATATTTCCAAAACTGAAACGAGCAGTGGTTTCATTGTAAGAAATTGAAACGGATTCTTCTTCCCCTGTCAAATTTTGTCTTAGCAGGTTGAGAGGTTTCTTGGGTAGGATAAAATCGGCTGCTTTAGATGCACTTGCATCACTTCTCCCATACCTCACCAATTTATGCGCATCGGTGGCAACAAAAATGAGCTTCTCTGATGATAGCTGGCAAAATACTCCACTCATAACGGGACGAAGCTCATCATTGCCTGTGGCGAAAAGCGTTTTTTCAATGGCGTTAAAAATGACATCACCGCTAACAGTTAGTGTGTCCGCATTTTCAATCTCCGGTGATTTGGGAAAGTCATCGGCATTTTGACCAACCAGTTTGTACTTTCCATAATCCGAAGAAATTTCAATTCCGAAATTCGAAGAATCAATTTGAAAAGACAAGGGCTGGTCAGAAAAATTCTTTAAAATATCTAACAACAATTTTGCAGGAATAGCAATCCTTCCATTTTCTTTTGACTCATCCGGCTTTACCGAGGTAGTCATGGTGTTTTCTAAATCAGAAGCCGAAATGGTTAAGTCTCCCCCGGCTAATTCAAACAGAAAATTATCCAAAATTGGTAAGGAATTGTTGGTGTTCAATACTCCTCCAATATTCTGAAGGTTTTTCAATAATGCCGAACTTGAGATTATAAAGTTCATAGAAATCGGTCGTTTATTTATTTCTAAAATCAACCGCAAATATAGTTCGGAAAAAACTTTTCCTATGCTCTTAAATTCCTTTTTTATCAACATATTAACAACCGCGATAATCAACCTTATATAAAGAGTCCATGCGAACTGCATTAATTGAAAATATGACGTTCTGTCACCCTTTCAAAGCCCTATAGTTAACTGGATGTCACAAAAAACTGACGGAATTACCATTATTTTACGATGGCACAGTGCTTGACATAGCATGTATCAAACAGTTAGGCATAATACAAAAGATATGAGCAAAATAATTGGAATCGATTTAGGAACAACCAACTCTTGTGTTTCTGTAATGGAGGGTAATGAACCGGTTGTTATTTCAAACGCTGAAGGAAAAAGAACAACTCCTTCGGTTGTTGCTTTTGTTGAAGGAGGAGAACGGAAGGTGGGGGACACAGCGAAGCGACAGGCAATAACAAACCCAACCAAAACCATTTATTCTATCAAGAGGTTCATGGGAACATCTTTTGACAAGATTCAAAAAGAAGTCAATCGGGTTCCTTATGAAGTTGTAAAGGGTGAGAATAATACCCCCAGGGTGAAAATTGATGATAAACTGTACTCACCTCAGGAAATAAGTGCCATGATTCTTCAAAAGATGAAGAAAACCGCCGAAGATTACTTGGGACAAAAAGTAACCGATGCGGTGATTACGGTTCCGGCATATTTTAATGATTCGCAAAGACAAGCGACAAAAGAGGCAGGAGAGATTGCCGGGCTTACTGTCAAACGAATTATTAATGAACCAACGGCTGCGGCACTTGCCTATGGTTTGGATAAGAAACTCGAGGATCAGAAAATAATTGTATTTGACTTTGGTGGAGGAACACATGATGTGTCCGTCCTTGAATTGGGGGATGGTGTTTTTGAAGTTCTCGCGACAGATGGTGATACGCATTTGGGCGGAGATGATGTTGATGACATGATCATTAAGTGGTTGGCAGACGAGTTTCAAAAAGATGAAGGCATCGACCTCCGAAAAGATCCAATGGCGCTTCAGCGTTTAAAGGAGGCAGCTGAAAAAGCAAAAATCGAATTATCATCGACTACCTCAACGGAGATTAATCTGCCGTACATTATGCCGGTGGATGGAATTCCCAAGCACCTTGTTCGAACATTATCGAGGGCAGTTTTTGAGCAGTTGATCGATGACTTGGTAAAGCGTACAATAAAGCCATGCAAGACAGCTTTAGATAATGCCGGTCTTTCAACATCAGATATTGATGAAGTTATTTTAGTGGGTGGATCAACACGAATTCCGGCAATACAAGCGGCGGTTAAAAAATTCTTCGGAAAAGACCCATCGAAAGGAGTAAATCCTGATGAAGTTGTTGCCCTGGGTGCTGCAATTCAGGGAGGAGTACTGACAGGAGAAGTAAAGGATGTTCTTTTGTTGGATGTCACTCCATTATCCTTGGGGATTGAGACTATGGGAGGCGTATTTACAAAGTTAATTGAAGCGAATACAACAATACCGACGAAGAAATCTGAAATATTTTCGACAGCATCGGATAATCAGCCGGCAGTTGATATTCATGTTTTGCAAGGAGAGAGATCGATGGCCGGAGATAACAAAACACTTGGTCGTTTTCAGTTGACAGATATTCCACCGGCAAGAAGAGGCGAGCCTCAAATTGAGGTGACATTTGATATTGATGCCAATGGAATTATGAGTATTTCGGCAAAAGATAAGGCCACAGGAAAAGAGCAGACGATTAGAATCGAGGCTTCTTCGGGATTGTCCGACGATGAAATTGCAAAAATGAAAGCTGAGGCGGAAGAGAACGCAGTTGCTGATAAGCAGAAGAGGGAAGAAGTTGATAAACTTAATTCGGCAGATGCTTTGATTTTCCAAACTGAGAAACAGCTCGATGAATACGGAGATAAAATTCCGGCAGATAAAAAAGAACCAATCGAAGCAGCATTGGCTGAGCTAAAGACGGCGCATGAGGCAAAGGA
>CAZCAD010000089.1:0-5860 GCA_964496525.1 uncultured Flavobacteriales bacterium
TGGTAATGGACGGGGGCTGGGCCATGGTTCCCATTGCCATTCTTTCTATTGTCGCCATATACATTTTTGTAGAGCGATATCTATCCATCAACAAAGCCCTAAAAGATGAAAAGGATTTCATGTTGAAAGTGAAGGACTATTTGATGGACGGGAAAATTGACTCGGCTAGGGACCTTTGTGCACAAACAAATAATCCCGCAGCCCGAATGGTGGAAAAAGGAATTTCCAGAATTGGTAAACCGATGCGGGACATTGTCAGCTCCATTGAAAATGTTGGAAAGTTGGAAGTATATGAGCTGGAGAAGAGGCTAAGTTTATTGGCAACCTGTGCAGGTGCTGCACCTATGCTCGGATTCCTTGGAACGACATTGGGTATGATTAAAACATTCCACGCTATGAAATTTGAGGCAACCCTTGAGATTAAAACAATCGCTCCCGGAATTATGGAAGCAATGGTTACCACGGTAGCCGGATTGGTTGTTGGTATTATGGCTTACATGTGCTACAACTACCTCGTTTCTAAAGTGGATAAGGTCATTCATACAATGGAAGGAGCATCCATTGACTTCCTCGATTTATTGAACGAACCCGGAAAATAGTTGTACAACCAGATGAAGTTAGTAAGAAGAAATAGAGTAAAAGCGGAAGGAGGAATGTCGTCCATGACAGACTTGGTATTCCTTTTGTTAATATTCTTTATTATTATGAGTACAATGACAAATCAAGGTCTGCCGGTTGACCTTCCTGAAGGCGACGGAACAACCAATGAAAAGTCGGTGGTTGACATTGGGGTTAATGAGTCCAATGAGTATTTTCTCGACAAGGATGGGGCAGTGACCTATAATTTTGTTGAAGTGAAGCCGATTCTGGTTGCTAAAATGGCAGAATCCGGCGAAGAGAATTTGAAAATTCATGGTGATAAAGGTGCGGATTATGAGTTCGTTTTTCAGCTCATAGCCCTCGCGAAACAAAAAGGCTGGAAGCCCGTACTTGTATATAAATAGGCGATCATTGAATAATAGGGAGGAAGAAGTATGAAAAATTTAGTGAAGAATTTGCAGAATTTAAAAGAGGAAGATCATAGAAGAGCGCTGTACGCCGTTTTGGTCTTCATTATGTTGATGATTTTATTTTTCTTATTGGTGAGCCTGGAAGAACCTGATCCGCCAATTGAAGAAAAGATCATTGAGATCGAAATGCCCGATATAGAATACGAAGGATCTCAGGAAGAGGGTGGAAGTCAGAGTAATAATATGGATGCGAATACCGACAGCAACAATGAAAATGAGAAAGATCAGACTTCGCATATTGAAACTCAGGATGATTCTGACATCAATGTGAGTTCGGCAGACGGCTCTGCTGACAATAATAATGAAGAAGAGAAGGAGCCCAATGTAGATGAGAGCTTTTCATTTGGTGGAAATAGCGGTCAGGGAAGTGGAAATGGCGATGGAGATCAATTCGGTGATGGAAGTGGAGTTGGTGGAAACGGGCAAGGCGACTCACCCGGAGATGGAAAATACAATCCAAACCGAAAAGTAACGAAAGCACCGACATTTGATTCATATTCTCAAGAAGAAGGAACGATTGCCTTGGATATTTGGGTAGATGCGAACGGAAATGTATTCAAAACTCGAATTAAAGCTTCCAAATCTACCAGCGGTAGTGCTTATTTGATTAGTCTGGCCGAAAAGGCAGCGAAGACGATGAAATATGATAAGAAGCCGGGAGCCGGGATTGAGCATGTGGGATATAAAAAATTCACCTTCAAGAAAATTTAAGGGATTTCGTCAAAATAAGTTTTCAGAATTAGCGTAGTTATTTTGAGTTTAGACAAGGCGGTTTTGAGGCGAATAGCTGTAGATATTTAACGAGAAAACAACGAAGTATAAACTCAAAAGAACAAGTTAAAATGTTAAACTTATTTTGAAGCAATCCCTAAGTTGAATGACGAATGCCTGATTCAGAGAGCCACTATGATGAAACGATAGATTGGCTGTTTTCTCAAATTCCTAATTATCAAAAAGAAGGCCGATCAGCCTATAAACCAGGTCTTGATACCATCAGGCGTTTGTTGGATCGACTCAATAATCCTCACAAAAATTTAAAGACAATACATGTAGCCGGAACAAACGGAAAAGGTTCGGTATGCCACATACTGGCGGCTGCATTGCAGTCAAACGGATATCGCTGCGGTTTATTTACCAGTCCTCATTTAATTGATTTCAGAGAACGAATCAAGATTAAGGGAGAAATGATTTCCAAAGAATTTGTTTTGAATTTTGTCAACCAAAACAAGTCAACGTTTTTAGAACTTGAAGTATCGTTTTTTGAGATAAGTACGGCAATGGCTTTCACTGCATTTAAAGAGTCAGACTGTGATATTGCCATCGTGGAAACAGGCTTGGGAGGACGATTGGATTCAACCAATGTCTTACAACCGGAAATCTCAGTAATCACAAATGTGGGTCTTGATCACACTGAGTTTTTAGGTAAGACGATTGTTGAAATAGCAAAGGAGAAAGCTGGAATCATCAAATTCAACACACCGGTCGTTATCGGTGAGCAACATCATGATTCTGAATCGCTGTTGAGAACTGTGGCCGAATCGAAAAATGCAGAAGTTATTATGGCAGCCCGCGAGAGAATCGAATCCGATTTACTTGGCAAGTACCAACAAAAGAACCTGAATACGGCCTGTGGCTGTTTAAATGTTCTTAAAAAAACCGGATGGGCGCTCGATGATTCACTTATTCAGGAAGGATTCAAAAAAATCATAACTACAACCGGATTTAGGGCAAGAATGGAAAAAATAAGCGATCATCCGTTGACAATATTTGATGCAGCTCATAATCCTGAATCAGTTCAATCGCTGATGAAAGAGGTAGATGAGCTTGATTATGACAAGCTTCACGTCATTTTCGGGGCATCTAATGATAAAGATATTGAGCAAATGCTGAGGCTGCTACCCAGGACGACACAACTATACCTGACGAGATTTGATTCTGAGCGAAGTGCATCAGAAGCTCAGTTGAGTTCAGCCGGTCAAAACCTGAACTTATCTTTTGAATTGTTCAAGGTGCCCAAATTCGCCGTCGAATTAGCTCGAAAATCCGCAGGCTCCAAAGATTTAATTCTCGTCTTCGGTAGTTTTTATCTGTTCGAGCAATTATTTGAAGAGTTTCCGACCATGCACTAAGTGTCCTTTGCCATTCTTTTCCTTTCGTAACCTTTTGGTAAACAAGATCGTAAAACCATATTGGAATTTTCATTAACTCAAAACGAAATGGCAAAGATCAGGCATAATAATATTGTTGATACGATCAACGATATTGCGACACAGGCAAGTGAAAGGGGAATCACGCATTTAACTTTTTCCGGTGAAGAGTGGACGGGTCGTTATTTATCAATTGATGGCCGTCAGATGCTCAATTTTGGGACATGTGGCTATTTGGGTCTTGAATCACACACCAAAGTTATTCAGTCTGCAATAGATTATACGCAGAGATATGGAACTCAATATTCGATATCGCGGGTTTACGCTACATCCTCGACGAATTTAGAGCTAGAGGAAAGACTCAGTCGAATCTTTGATGGTCATGGAACACTGGTATTCTCGTCAACATCGCTCGCACACATATCTGTAATGCCCATTGCGATTGGACCCAATGATGCCATTATCATGGACCAGCAGGCACATGTTAGTATGCAAACAGCTGCGCAACTCTTAGCAGCCAAGGGAGTGCCGATAGAGCTTGTTCGTCACAGTAATCTTGAAATGGTCGAGCGCAAGATAAAGGCATTAAGAGATAAGCATGACAAAATTTGGTACGTTATGGATGGAGTTTACTCAATGTACGGAGACATTACGCCCGCAGAACAGTTAAATGAACTGGCCAAAACTTATCCATCGCTTCATTATTACGTTGATGATGCTCATGGCATGAGCTGGTGCGGAAAAAATGGCTGTGGAGCCGTATTCGAAACATTAAGAAAGAATGAAAAGTCTATTCTGGCTACAACAATGGCTAAAGGCTTTGGTAGCATAGGCGGATGTATAGTTTTTCCAAATGAGGATATTTATATGAGGGTCAAATTACATGGAGGCCCCTTTACCTATTCACACCCAATTGTTCCTTCAGTTGTTGGAGCTTCTATGGCGATCGCGGATATCCACCTATCAGGGGAACTTGAAACTATTCAGGATAGTCTGCAAGAAAAAATTCAGTATTGTAATCAGCTTTTGGACGAATCTGAAATTCCGGTTCTTTCCGATCCCAAAACACCTATTTATTTTTTAGGAACAGGACAACCCGCAGTTGGCTATAATTTTAATAAAAGGATTTTGGATGACGGATTTTACGTGAATATTGGACTGTTTCCTGCCGTTCCAGTGAAGAATACAGGATTAAGATTTACAATAAATAACCACCTTACTAAAGAGGATATATATGCTTTTGTCGAATCGTTAAAATATCATTTTCCAAGGGCCCTTGATGAGGAAGGCAGAACCTTGAACGATGTCAGAAAGGCATTTAAACTTCCATTAATTGAAGAGGAAGATAAAATTTCACAGGAAGCAGATTCGCATGAGATTTTTGTTCACGATTCAATCAAGGAAATTGACCAGAACCAGTGGAATAAAATTTTCAAAGGGAAAGGTAATTATGATTGGGATGCACTGAATTTGCTGGAACGCAGTTTTTCAGGGAACAAAAAGAGGGAAGAGAACTGGGATTTTCGATATCTCATTATACGTGATCAATCAGGAAATATTAAGCTCGCAACTTTTTTAACAACGGGATTATTTAAAGATGATTTACTGGCTCCAATATCCGTTTCGATAGAAATCGAAACGGAACGATTGAAGGATCCTTATCATTTGACTTCCAAAACGTTGACATTGGGTTCAGTCTTCTCAGAAGGGGATCACTTATATGTGGACAAGGAGTATGGGAATTGGAAGAAGTTGGTCAAATTAATGCTGAAGGAAATTTTTAAAATTCAGGAAGAAGAAGGAATCAATGCGGTTATATTGCGAGATTTTGATCCCGAAGATGAGATTTACGAGATATGTAATGAGGGTGGATTCTTTAAAATAGATATGCCTAGTTCTAATGTGATCAATAATCTAAAAGAGTCTATTGATCTTCACTATGAAGGATTGAAGAGAAAACATCGCAAGCATATTAGAGATGACATTTTCAGCTATTTACCTGAGATAGATGTGGAGGTCAAAGAATCCGTTTCCGATGCTGAACTGAGCGAAATCTACCGACTTTACGAGAACGTGGCAAATGTTAATTATGCTATGAATATATTCAAGTATCCAAGAAAATTATTGAGTGAAATGAACACGGATGCTGATTGGGAATTCGTGAACTTGTATCATAATGGGAAGTTGGTAGCCGCCGGCTGCTGTCATAAGTCCGGATCGAATTATTGCGCCCTTTTACTCGGAATGGATTATGAAGCAAACAAAAAACTGAAAGTCTATAAGCAAATTCTTTATCAAGTAGTGAAGAGATCAATAGGTCTCGGCATGAAATCAATTAGGTTAGGGCTCAGTGCCGATCTGGAAAAGCGAAAAGTAGGCGCAACGGCTCATCCAAAAGTTGCATTTATTAGTATGACGGATATTTTCAACCTGGAAAAAATCGAATCTATGCCCGTTGTAAATAAGCGAGGTTAATGCCAGACTTTTGGGCTCGAAGGATTTTTTCATTTGAATTTGCTAAAATAATCGGTAACTTTATTAGAACGATAAAGCCCGGTAATCGGGTCCGGTTATCAGATGGAAGAGACAGATATACTTCAAAAGATTGAAAACGACTATGCAATCATTTGGTTGGAAAATGGG